>NZ_JBGSXF010000100.1:0-14933 GCF_041751555.1 Persicitalea sp.
CCCTTCGGCGATTCGGGCCACACGACTTTCTTTATCTCCAACGAAGAAGAGTACAATAAACACGCCGAGGAAATTGAGGCCGAAGCCGAAGTAAAAGTCATGAAGCGCATCAACTGCCGGGGTTCGGCGATCGAGGCCTGCGTAACTAAGAACGGCACCGTCGTGGCTCCGTTGATGACTGAGTTGGTGGGTTTCAAGGAACTCACTCCCTACAAAGGCGGCTGGTGTGGCAACGAGATTTTTCCCGACTCCTTTTCAGAGGACATTCGCCGGAAAGCGCGGAAATACACTCAGCTATTTGGGGATCAACTGCGCAAGGAAGGCTACAAAGGGTACTTTGAGCTGGATTTCTTGATCGATCAGGACAACGGAGAAATCTACCTCGGCGAGCTGAATCCGCGCGTGACGGGTGCAAGCTCCATCACCAACCACGCCGTGTTTGCCCTGGCCGACGCGCCGCTGTACCTTTTCCACATTCTGGAATGGATGGACGTGGACTACGAGTTCAGCACGAAGGCCATTAACGACCGCTGGGCCAGGCAAGAAAATACCGACAGTTGGAGTCAGATGGTCATCAAGCACACCAAAAACACTATAGAGTACGTCACAGAAGCCCCGCAGTCGGGCATTTGGCGGATGTTCGACAATGGCCACATCCAGTTTGACCGTATGGACACACACCGCCGCGCCGTCGAGAGCGAAAGCGAAGCATTCTTCCTCCGCATTTCCAAACCGGGCGACTATTTCTACGAAGGCGCCGACATGGGTATTCTGGTTGCAAGGGGCCGCATGATGACCGATGATTTCCAACTCACCGACCGGGCCAGGATGTGGATCGACGCGATCCATAGCAAGTATTCTTCCAATCTGATCGAAGACAAAAGCGAAATGCCGGATTTGATCGGGAGCTTGACGAAGTAGTTTGAGGAGCGACAAAGCCACAGAGCGACAAAGCGACAGAGAAAAAACCTTCGTCGCTTTGTCGCTCTGTGGCTTTGTCGCTTTGAATACAATTCACGCAGCCAAAACCACTAATTAGTAATTGAAAACTCGTGTTCAGTTGCTTCTGTGCCCTATTTAGTTTAGTTTACCCGAAAATTTCTCAATTCTCTACCCTAAACCCAAACCTCTTACAACGCATGGAACAACAACTGCCCCTTGAAAAAGAACTGCGCGATTTATTCGCCAAATTCCCTGCTTTTCCCGAAAGCCTCGTGGACATCCTCGTTACGTTGGCCCCCTGGCTGACCCTGCTCGGGGCTATATTAGGCATTATCGGTCTGCTCAGTTTGCTGGGCTTAGGAGCCGCTTTTGTTGGTGCCATTGGTGTGAATGCCTATGGTTCTTCCTGGAAATTTTATCTCGGAATAATCGGCGGAGCCATCGCGGCGGTACTTTACCTCATGGCGTTTTCTCCGCTTCGGGCCAATAAAAAGAAGGGATGGGATTTATTGTACTATGCTTTTCTGCTAAATATGATTATCGCGCTCCTCCAGTTTAATATTCTTGGCCTCATCATCGGTTTTCTGATCGGCGGCTGGATTTTGTTTCAGATTCGCCCAAAGTACGTGTGACCACGTCATGAAACACTGTACAAGACGAGCGGAAACATTCCGCTCGTTTTTTTTATTTACCCTCTGTCACATTCCCGGCATCTTTGTCCTGAACCCCTTTGCACCGGGAACTAATGTTTCGCAACTTTGAAGCCTTGTTGAGTTTAAAGTTTATGAGTTTCTTGGACTCCTTTCTCAACTCATAAACTCCTGAACTCATAAACTCATAAACTCCCCAATGAATATTCTCGAAACGCACCACATCATCAAGGACTACGCCGAACACCGCGCCCTCGACGACGTGAGTATCAACATCCCTAAGGGCAGTATTTTCGGGCTACTGGGACCCAATGGCGCGGGTAAAACTTCCCTCATCCGCATCATCAACCAAATCACCGGTCCCGATTCCGGCGAAATACTGTTCGACGGCAAGCCGTTGCACAACGACCATATCAGGCGCATCGGTTATCTGCCCGAGGAGCGTGGTTTGTACAAAAAAATGAAGGTCGGCGATCAGTTGTTGTACCTGGCGCGCTTGAAGGGTTTATCCAAAAGCGAGGCAATGGACAAGCTGAAAATCTGGTTCACCAAGTTTGACATCAAGACCTGGTGGGACAAGCAGGTTTCCGACCTCTCGAAGGGAATGCAGCAGAAAGTGCAGTTTGTGTCCACGGTACTTCACCAACCCGACCTCATTATTCTCGACGAACCTTTCTCCGGCTTCGACCCCATCAATGCCAATTTAATCCGCGACGAGATTCTGGAATTGCGCGAGAAGGGAAGTACCATTATTTTCTCGACCCACCGTATGGAGACGGTCGAGGAACTATGCGACTACATCGCCCTCATTCATCGCTCAAAGAAAGTACTTGACGGGCCCAAGAACCAGATCAAGGAACAGTTTAAGACCAACACGTTTTTTGTGGAGCATAGCGGCTTGCTAAATGGACTGGCCACGCAATACCAGATTGAAAGTAGTCGCTCGATGCCCGCAGGGCTCACTCGTAGTGAGATCCGGCTGCCGCAGGGTGGCTCGCCTAATCAATTATTGTCGGACTTATTGCCCAAAGTACAAATCCATTCCTTCGGCGAAAACATCCCCACCATGAGCGACGTGTTCATGCGGGCGGTGAATGAAGTACCGGAAAGCTGAATTTTAGCGACTAAGCGACAAAGCCGCATAGCAACAAAGTTAGTTATGCCAAATAGTAGCATTATTCAAGTTCTTCTTTTGTAAAAAGTCCAAATCGCTAAACACGTCTAAACAAATCCAACATAGTACAAAATCACTTTGTCGCTTTGTCGCTCTGTGACTCTGTCGCTCCTAAAAAATGAAAAACATTCTCCTAGTCCTCCAACGTGAATACCTCGTGCGGGTGAAGAAGAAGTCCTTCATCATCATGACATTTTTGACCCCTTTCCTGTTTGTGGGCTTTTACGCGGCCATGATCTGGATTGCCATCGGCAGCACCGAGAGCAAAACCGTGGAGGTACTTGACGAGAGCGGGCTTTTCACGAATCAGTTCAAGGATACCGAAGAACTCAAATTCAGCTACATCGACGAGCCACTGGATTCGGCTAAGGCTGCCTTCACCAATGACAAGGAGAGCGGCGTCAATGCGCTGGTGTTTATTCCGGAGAATATCCTGGAAAACCCTAAAGACGTCCGTATCTACGCCGCCAAAAACGTGAGCCTCGACCTGAAAGGCGACATCGAGAAAACCATCGAGCGGCAGATCGAGAACATAAAGCTGACCGAAGCGGGTATCACCCGTAAAGTCATCGAAGACGCCCGCGTCAATGTCCGTTCCGAAACGATCAGTTTAAACGAGGAGGGCGAAAAAAGCAGCAGTTCCGGCGCGGCGACGATCATCGGCGGCATCTGCGCATTTATGATTTATATCTCGGTGTTCGTGTACGGAACGCAGGTCATGCGCGGCGTGACGGAAGAAAAAACCAGCCGCATCGTGGAGGTGATCATATCATCGGTAAAGCCCTATCAATTGATGATGGGCAAAATTGTGGGTGTGGCACTGGTAGGCCTGACGCAGTTTGTTTTGTGGATTTTGCTCACCGTACTGTTTATCTCGGCGGCGGGCTACGCTTTCAAGGATAAAATAGGTGATAATCCGCAGGCCAAAATCGAGCAGGTACAGAAGAGCATGCCCGCCGGTGGAGCCATGGCCGCCTCGGCAGCGTCCCCCGGTAAAGACAATCCCGTCACGGAAATGCTTGGAGCGGTCAACAGCCTAAACATTCCTTATATCATCGCCTGCTTCCTATTCTATTACCTGGGAGGCTACTTCTTTTATAGTGCCCTCTTCGGGGCTGTGGGCGCAGCGGTGGACAACGACGCTGACACGCAGCAGTTCATGCTACCCATCACTATGCCCATTATTATTTCCTTCTTCTTCGCCCAATTCGCCCTGCGCGACCCTGACGGCCCACTGGCTTTCTGGGCCTCAATGGTTCCCTTTACCTCGCCCATTGTGATGATGGTGCGGGTGCCATTCGGCGTGCCCGGCTGGCAACTGGCCCTATCTATGGGTCTGTTGGTGCTGGGCATCATGGGGACCGTATGGCTGGCCGCCCGCATCTACCGTGTCGGCATCCTGATGTATGGCAAGAAGGTGTCGTACAAGGAGTTGGGTAAGTGGATTTTTTATAAAATTTGAGCTTGATAGTAACTTTTTCCCTTTGGGTTAAAAGGTTAACGGTTAACGGTTAACGATTCGAGGACTACAATGAAAAGAAATCAGAGAACGTCGTTTGACCGTTAACCGTTGACCGTTACCCCCCTCCCCCACGTTTCTCTGCCCCGAAACGTTAACCTTTTTTAAGACCGCCGAAAACTTGCCGTTGGGGTTATTTTACTAATTTTGGCCCAAGGTTCAACTTCCTGAATCTAAAAGCTTAAAAAAGGTTAAGATAGGATTGCCGAAAGGAGATATTCTAAAAGCGAATATTATCTTCAATCACTGTCAACTGTCAACTGTCAACTCTTCACTAAAAAAATGACCCGCTACAACCGCTTCAACAACCTCACCGGTTGGATTGTATTCGCGATTGCCTTCCTTACTTACGCCATCACCGTCGAACGCACCGCCAGTTTCTGGGACTGCGGGGAGTTTATCGCCTGCGCATTCAAACTGCAAGTACCCCACCCTCCCGGCGCGCCCTTCTTTCTTTTGATTGGGCGGCTGTTTTCGCTGTTGGCCCTTGGCGACGTCACGCAGGTGGCTTATTGGGTCAATATGGTGTCAGTGCTGAGTAGCGCGTTTACCATTCTTTTCCTTTTCTGGACGATTTCGCTGCTGGGGTTGAAGCTTTTGCGCAAGAAAGAAGCTGACCTCACGATGGCCGATACCATTCTGCTGCTCGGTGCGGGCGTGGTGGGCGCGCTGGCCTACACCTGGTCGGATTCGTTCTGGTTTTCGGCGGTCGAAGCGGAAGTTTACGGCATGTCGTCGTTTTTTACGGCCATCGTCATTTGGGCAGTTTTCAAGTGGGAACGCATTGAAGATCCCGCCGCCGAGAACCGCTGGCTCATTTTCATTGCTTACCTAGTAGGTCTTTCCATCGGTGTTCACTTGCTGAATTTGGTGACGATTCCCGGTTTAGCCTTAGTTTATTATTACAAGAAATACCGGAAAATCACCTTCTTCGGTGGGCTGATGGCCTTCATCGCGGGCGGTTTGATTCTCGTCATCATCAATTCGGGCATCATTCCCGGTCTCCCAAGCCTGGCGGGCTGGTTCGAAATCAAGTTTGTCAACATTTTGGGATTGCCCTTTGGCAGCGGTACTATCTTCTTCATCATTGCATTCCTGGGGGCTTTGGTGTATGGCATCCGCTATTCCCAAATCAAGCAAAACGCCTTGCTCAATACAGCCCTGCTGTCGCTGGCGTTCGTGCTGATCGGCTACTCCTGCTACCTGCTAGTGCTGGTGCGGGCCAACTACAACCCGCCCATCAACGAAAACAACCCCGACGGTACGCTGAGCTTCGTTTCCTACCTGAAACGCGAGCAGTACGGTAGCCGTCCGTTGCTGTACGGGCCAACCTTCGTGTCGCGACCCATCAAGCAAAACCGCGGTGCCCCCATTTACCGTAAGCAAGGCGATAAGTACGCCATCATCGACTATAAGCCCGAGTACGAATACGAGCCGGGCACCAGCATGTTGCTGCCCCGGATGTACAGCACCCAATCCAACCATCCACAACTCTATCGACAGATGCAGGGCCTGGCCGAAGGCCAAAAACCCTCGATGGCCGACAACATAGGCTTTATGCTCAAGTACCAGATCGGCCACATGTATTGGCGGTACTTTATGTGGAATTTCGTGGGCCGAGAGAGCGACGAAGAGGGCGCGGGCAACCTGCTGCCGCTGGATGCCGCTAAGGATTTCCCCTACGCGATTTCCCACAATAAAGCGCACGACAACTTCTTCATGTTACCTTTCTTGTTAGGACTTTTGGGTATCGTGATCCAGTACTTCCGCCGTCGCCGCGATCTGCTGGTGCTGGGATTACTGTTTTTCCTGACGGGCGTGGCGCTGGTAGTTTACCTCAACTCGCCACCCACCGAGCCGCGCGAGCGTGACTATATCTACGTCGGTTCGTACTATATTTTCTGCATTTGGATTGGCTTTGGGGTCATTTCCATCGCCGAGGGCATCGCGTCTTTTGTCAAGAATGCCACGGCGCGGGCGGGACTGGCGACGGCTCTGGGGCTGATCGTTCCGGCGATCATGGGCTTCAAGGGCTGGGACAACCACGACCGCAGCAACCGCTACCACTCCGTCGATTTTGCCAAGAACCTGCTCAGCAGCTGCGCCCCGAACGCGATCTTGTTCACGGGCGGCGACAATGATACCTTCCCGCTCTGGTACGTGCAGGAAACCGAAGGCTTCCGCACCGATGTTCGGGTCTGTAACCTCAGCCTTTTGGGTACTGACTGGTACATCGACCAGATGAAGCGACAGACCTACGAGTCGGAACCGCTGCCGATTTCGCTTGAACACGACAACTACATGTTCGGCAAAAACGACATAGTGCCGTTCTACGAAATTCCTGGTGTGAAAGGCGGCATCAACTTGAAAGAGTACATGGGTCTGGTGAAATCCGAAAACAAAGCCATCCAGGTACCGCTTACCAGCGGCGATATGACTTCCATTCTGCCTTCGTCGGTGCTTTTCCTACCCGTGGACGTGGCGAATGTGAATAAGCTGGGTATTTTAAAACCCGACATGGTGCCTTTCCTGCGCGATTCCATTAGCTGGACCATCGGCAAGAACGACCTTTACAAGTCGGACCTCATCATGCTGGACATCATCGCGACCAACAACTGGCAGCGACCGATCTACTTCTCCTCCACCCTGGCGGGTTCCAACTACCTCAACCTGAAAGAGTATATGCAAGTGGAGGGTTACGCCTACCGCTTGTTGCCCGTCTTTGTTCCCAATGCTACCGATGGCTACGTGAACTCGGACATCATGTACAACAATCTGATGACCAAGATGGCGTGGCGGGAATTGAACAACCCAAATACTTACTACGACAACACGTTCCTGGGTTCGCCCGTCTTTACGGCCCGCATCGCGTTCTTGCGCCTGGTAGGTCAGTTGATTGCTGAAAACAAGATGGATAAGGCTAAGTTGGCTTTGAATAAAATTCTGTATGTGATGCCCGATGAGAGTATTCCTTACGACCAGATTACGTCCAATTACATCCGTCCACTTTTCCAGCTGGGCGAGGATAAAAAGGCTCTGGAAATTGCCGACACGATGGCCTCGCGGGCTGACGAGAATCTGGATTTTGCTAAGGAGAACGGAACCAGTAATCAGCGCGATGCCAATATCGACCTTTACATCCTGCAAACTATTGTCAACTCCTTGCGTGAATCAGGGAAGGAAGAGGCTGCGAAGAAGTACGACGCGATTTTCCAGAAGCATATTGCCGGGTATAACGTCGGACAGTAGGTAGTTCTTAGTCTTTCAAAAGTCGAATCCCTCTGGTAGTTCTACCGGAGGGATTCATTTTTTTGTCTCGATCCTATTGATTGGGAAGGGTTTGCAGCTTCGCTTTTACTTCCCGAATCTCCTTCTCTACGGGTAGTTTATCCGCTAAATCTTTCAGCTTGTTCAGCGTGGTTTCCAAATGCTTTCGGTAAGAAGGCGCTTGGGGTTGAAAGGGACGGTGCGCAAGCATTTTGTGTATGCCTTGCCATTCTTGCATCGTTTCCCGTGCTTCTTCCGAAAGGTAACTTTCTGAAAACTTTTGGAAGATGACTTGTTCGGCTAAAACACTGGGATGAATCAAATCGTCTTTATAAAAGCGGTAGTCGCGTAGTTCGTCCAGCATGATCTCGTAGCTCGGAAAGTAGCTGACGCTTTTGTACTGCTCCGTCAAGCGGTGGCACAGCAGCCGCAGCACCGACTTACTCACCTGGTTGAGCGGCAGTGTGTCACGGGTGTGCCGCACCGGGCTTACGGTCAGGATAATTTTACGGGTAGTCCGCAAGGTGCGGATCAAGTCCCCCCAAGCGTTCTGCAATTGCTCGTAGCCCAGCAACTCCTTCACAAACTCGCTCTGGGTCGTCTTGTGGCAGTTCGCCACCAGCGACAGGTTTTTCCGGTAACGATAGACGTAAGCCGTCCCGAACGTGATAACCAGCACCTCGGCGGAATCTAAAAACGTCCGCACCCGGGTCAAAGCATCTGCTAAAATCTCGCTCAGTTCCTGCTTGCTTTTCGCCCAAAATGACGAATGAAAATCATAGTGCCGCCAAATTCCGTCGGCATTCTGTGTATAGAGTTCTTCGTTGGGGCGCGTATTTTCCAAAGCCATCGTTAGGACTTTGGCAATGGAATACGGATTGAACATCGTCCCGAAAGGGTTGCTCATCACCGAATATTTATTCTCTGCCAACTGTCCACCCAGTACCTCGGCAAAGCACGAGCCGACCGTCAGTACCTGCGTTTGGTGGTCGATCTTCCAGTCGGAAGGGGTCATAGATACTTCGGTGGTCAGTTTCAGGAATGTGGACATATTTTTTTGTATTTTTGATAAAAATCTAGGTTATGGCAAAAGATTTGTTCCATGAAGCCGTGAAAGTTGCCTTACAGAAAGAAGGCTGGGAAATAACCGACGATCCGTATGTAGTAGAGGCTTTCTCTACGAACTACAACGTGGACTTGGGAGCAGAGAGACTCATTGGTGCAAGACGAGAGAAAGAACTCATCGCCGTAGAAGTCAAAAGTTTTATCGGACCGTCCTTACTCTATGATTTTCACCTGGCGCTGGGCCAATATCTGAATTATTCGCGTGGCATAAGAAAAAAGGAACCTAGAAGAACCCTATTTTTAGCTGTGCCGGAAAGTGCTTATCTGTCCTTTTTTACAAATCCAGACGCGCAGGACGCCATCCTTGATTTCAGTATAAATTTATTTTCGTACAATGATCTAACCGAAAGCATCGTCAAGTGGATGCCACAGAATAACTCAGAATTATGAAAAACAAAAAAGAAGTTGCCCAGAAAGCTGTCTTATCAATTCTTGAACAGTTTGCTGCTTACAAACCAGTGAACCTACCAGATTCAGAAAATCAGGTAATCGCCGACTTCGAACGCGGTCATTTTCAATTGGTCCGCATCGGCTGGGAAGGGGAAGCATTTGCCCATAACACGATATTTCACTTTGATGTCAAGTCCGATGGTAAAGTATGGATTCAGGTCAACAATACCGATGTCCTGATCACCGAAAACCTTATGGAACAAGGGGTTGAAAAATCTGACATCGTACTCGGTTTCCAACCGCCCCGCTATCGCCCCTACACCGGCTACGCCGTTGCATAATGAAGTAATCACAGCGCGGGCTATCCCGTCATCACTCATCACTCAATAAATGCGCCACGCCACCCTACTTCTCCTCATACTCTTCTCCCTCAACGCTTCCTGCCAAAAAAAGGAAGACGCCCCGCCTACTCCCGTAGCCACCGACCCGAAGCCGCTCACGCCGCCCAAGGAGTACACTTTTACCGACAAACCCGTCTGGCAGGACGAGTTCGACTACGTCGGCAAGCCCGACCCCGCCAAGTGGGGCTACGACCTGGGCGGCAGCGGCTGGGGCAACAACGAATTGCAAAACTACACCGACCGACTGGAAAATGCCCAGGTAAAGGACGGAAAACTCATCATCACGGCCCGCAAGGAAGCTTCCGGCAGTCGCCAGTTTTCCTCGGCGCGGCTGCTGACCAAGGGGAAAGGTGATTTTTTGTACGGCAAAATCGAGGTAAAAGCCAAGCTGCCGACGGGCGTGGGTACCTGGCCGGCCATTTGGACACTAGCCACCGACAGCAACTACGGCAGTCAGTACTGGCCCGACAACGGCGAACTGGACATCATGGAACACGTGGGCTTCGACCAGGGAAGGGTTCATGCCAACATTCACACCAAGGCTTTCAATCACTCCATCGGTACCAATAAGGGATCTCAGACCGATGTGCCGACGGCTTCTACGGAATTTCACGTTTATTCTTTGGAATGGCAGCCGGGCTACGTGGCCTTTGCCGTGGATGGCAGACAGTATTTTCGTTTCGACAATACTTCCTCTTACAACTGGTCACAGTGGCCCTTTGACCGCAAGCAGTTTTTGTTACTCAACATTGCCGTGGGAGGTAGTTGGGGTGGTCAAAAAGGAGTAGATCAAGACATTTTTCCGCAAAGTATGGAGGTAGATTACGTGCGAGTGTACGAGTTGGTGGAGAAGAAGTAAAAGTTGAGATACTTCTGAAACAGAATTTGCCAAATACAAAATAGCCGCCCGGAAAATCCGGGCGGCTATTTGATTTACTCAACGTTATGAAAAACTTCTGACTTAGGACGCCTTCGGCGCACAAAAGTCACGCAATGATAGTAATTTTTTGGTATAACTTCTCAACCCTCCATCAACCCGTCCCGCATAACAAGGCGGCGGTCGGCCATTTCGGCCAGATGTTCGTTGTGAGTTACGATGACGAAAGTTTGGTTCAGCTCGTCGCGGAGGGTGAAGAATAGGCGGTGCAAATCCTCGGCGTTGTGCGAGTCCAGGTTGCCGCTGGGTTCGTCGGCCAACACCACTGCGGGGCGATTCAGTAAGGCCCGCGCTACGGCCACCCGCTGCTGCTCGCCACCGGACAACTGCGAGGGTAAGTGATCAAGGCGGTCGGATAGCCCTAGCAATTCCAGCAATTCGATACCGCGCTCCCGTAAAGTCTTTTCGCTGTGTTGGCTACCGATGAAACCCGGCATACATACATTTTCCAAAGCTGAAAACTCGGCCAGCAGATTATGGAATTGAAAAACAAAACCAATGCGCTCATTGCGAAACTGCGCCAGAGCTTTGTTGCCTAACTGTGAAACGTCAGTGTCCTGAATCATGACTTTGCCACTATCGGGACGGTCAAGCGTCCCGATGATATGTAGCAACGTACTTTTGCCCGCGCCCGACGCGCCGACGATGGCAACGATTTCGCCGGGTTGGATTTGGAGGTCGATACCTTTCAGGACTTGCAGTGAACCGTAGGTACGGGTGATGCCTTCGGCGGTGAGTAAGGGCATTTTTTTAGTGGGCGGTTGACAGTTGATGGTTAACGGCGTCGGGTTTCGATTTTACAAAAGGCAAATCAAACCTCCTCTCGTTATAAATTATTCACTAATTTGCCGTGAAACTAACGAAATACTGCCGTTTGTTGGCTTTCGGCTTTCGGCGGTCGGCTCTCGGCCTTCCGCTAATTTTCTGAAAAGCAGTTTTTTAGGTAAAAACTTTATCGGCAATATTTTGTCCTTCAATCGACAATCGCTTTCAATCGACGATCCCGCTTAAACTTTTAAACCTTAAACATCAAACCCAAAAAATGAATATTCACGAATACCAAGGCAAGAGCATCCTTAAAAAATACGGCGTCCGCATTCAGGAAGGAATCGTGGCCGACACACCTGACAAGGCGGTGGAAGTAGCCCGCAACCTCAGTGAGCAGACAGGTACTAAGTGGTACGTGGTCAAGTCGCAGATTCACGCCGGGGGCCGCGGCAAGGGCAAAGTCGTGGGCGGTGAGCAGCGCGGCGTGGCTTTGGCCAAGTCGGTCGAGGACGTGCGGACGATCTCCAAAAACCTTCTGGGTAAAATTCTTGTCACGCACCAAACAGGCGAAGAAGGCAAGCAGGTCAACAAGGTACTTATCGCCGAGGACGTGTACTATCCTGGCCCTAATGAGCCGAAGGAGTTTTACCTCTCCATCCTGCTGGATCGTGCCAAGAATTGCAATGTCATCATGGCCAGTACCGAAGGCGGTGTGGACATCGAGGATGTAGCCGAGAATACGCCCGAAAAAATTACCAAAGAGTGGATTGACCCGAGTGTTGGCTTGCAGGGTTTTCAGGCCCGTAAAGTAGCTTTTTCGCTGGGACTGGAAGGTGAAGCATTTAAGGAAATGGTTAAATTCATCTCTGCCTTGTATCGCGCTTATAGCGAAAGCGATGCTTCGATGTTTGAAATTAACCCGGTACTGAAAACTTCCGACAACAAGATTCTGGCGGTCGATGCCAAGGTAGATATCGACGACAACGCCCTGTTTCGTCATCCCGAACTGGCCGAAATGCGTGACATAAGCGAAGAAGACCCGCTGGAGGTAGAAGCCGGGGCCAATAACCTCAACTACGTGAAGCTGGACGGCAACGTGGGTTGCATGGTCAACGGCGCGGGCCTGGCGATGGCCACGATGGACATCATCAAACTCTCGGGCGGCGAACCCGCCAACTTCCTCGACGTAGGGGGTGGAGCGAACGCCAAGACCGTCGAGGCGGGTTTCCGCATCATTCTGAAAGATCCGAATGTAAAGGCGATTCTGATCAATATCTTCGGCGGTATCGTGCGTTGTGACCGCGTGGCAGCGGGCGTCGTAGAAGCTTATAAAGCTATCGGCGAGATTCCCGTGCCCATCATCGTCCGTCTGCAAGGCACCAACGCCGAGGAAGGCGCGCGCATCATCAACGAATCAGGGCTGAAAGTATATTCGGCCATTGAGTTCAAAGAAGCTGCCGAGCGCGTGGAGGAAGTTCTGGCTGGGATGGAGGCTTAGTCAACGTAATGAATGATATAGATAACAGAAAAGGCGGCCCGTTGGGTCGCCTTTTCTGTTTTATCAGTAATTTCTGCGAAAAGAAAGATTATTAGATACACTTCGCCACGAATTGCCCAATCTTCATTTAAGTTATAAAAAGGTAATTTGCCTTTCGTGCAGTCAGCTGTGGTGAAAGTCGCCCGCACCGCTTTGCCCAAATACTCCCGGCCAACTCTACAATAACCGCGAAGTAAATCACGTGCAGCAATTTACACGAACTTGCCTTTGGTATAGAAATTCCCTATCTTTGAATTATACCATTTCGAATAGCAGTTAACATTAAGATTTCATTCGTTCCGAATAATAATAGCCGAACCCATTGATATACCTTTTCTTTTTACAAAAAACTGATTAATTGGCTATTAAGAATATTTAATATGGTACTTTATTCAAAATAAATTAATAGAAATCCTAAAATATAAAATATGATTAGTGAAGTAGCAACACCAAAAATTACAATTTCAGACGAGAAAGGTTTACGCATAGAGGACGTATTGGCTCTTTACGAGGCAAACGGTTGGAGTGCCGCTGAGAAGCCGACTAAACTTTACAACGGACTCTTAAATTCCCATTCGCTCTTCACAGCTTGGGATGGGGATCGGCTGGTCGGCTTGGGAAATGCCATTTCCGACGGACATTTAGTTGTATATTACCCGCACTTCCTCGTTCATCCCGATTATCAAGGCATGGGCATTGGTAATCGCCTGGTAGAAAAGATGCAGGAAAAGTATAAAGGTTTTCACATGCAGGTACTTACTGCCGACGGAAACACCGTGGAGTTTTACAAGAAAATTGGTTTCCAACGCGCCGGAGAAACCGAATCCATGTGGATTTACGAAGGGGACGAGCATTGATTGGATTCTAAAACAATGACTTATGGACTTGCTGACTGCCCTTCACAAACGGAATTCTTTACTTTATTACGCAGGAATGGCGCATTTGATAGGAGCCGTTATAGTGCTGATTCCGATGGCGATCGATGATACGCAAATCCTAGGTATCGACCGCTGGATTAAGCCCTTTAAGTTCTTTGTCTCATCGGGAATTTACCTGCTGACTTTCGCATGGCTATGCGGCGACCTGCCGCGCAGCCGCTTCATTCGGTTTTTTGCAAGCCAAATCACCCTGGCTATTGTCGTCGAAAACATGGCTATCACGGTACAGGCAGCGCGTGGTGTGAAGTCACACTTCAACATGGAGTCCATGAGCGGGGGAATTATCTTTGCACTGATGGGATTTTTTATCCTATACAATACGATTTGGGTTATGGTTTTCACTTATCGTTACTTTAAAACTAACCTCAGTGAACTACCAGGGCCGTATGTCTTGGGCGCCCGCATGGGACTACTTCTGTTCTTGGTGGGCAGCGCGTTGGGTGGCTACATGTCGGCGCAGCGGGGCCACACCGTCGGCGCGGCGGACGGCGGGCCGGGACTGTCGCTTTTGAATTGGAGTACGGGATTCGGAGACTTGCGCGTGGCGCATTTTTTTGGATTACATGGTTTGCAGATGCTGATGCTCCTGGGCGTGTTTCTAGCTGCCCAGTCGTTGAGTACCAGACAAAAGTCCGCGATTGTTTGGACTTTCTTCACTGGCATCCTGGGTTTTATCCTTTGGACTCATTGGCAGGCTACCCAAGGTGTGCCATTAATAAGCGTCTGAGAGGGTAGTTGGTTAAGATACTAAAACAAAATAGCTCCGAGTCAAAGACCCGAAGCTATTCATCCATAAAACCAAAACTACATTACTCTTCTAAACTAGGCTCTCTGAGCAGCCCACTCGACTTCGCCGAGTTGCAGGATTTTGATGACTTGCTCCTGAGCTTCATTGAACGATGCTTCGTCGCAAGGGACACATTCGAGGGCCGACAACAGCTTATCGTCGTAAGCCGTACGCTCTACTGACGGGTTAAATTCGTACAGGCAGACGATCTTGACACGTTCGCCCTCACGCTTGAAATATTGACCGCCGCCCTTGCTCTTGAAAAATGCTGGATTCATATTCATGATGATTCTCTTTAAAAATGAGTGATTGATTATCCGGCCATTTTCTCGAACCACTTCGGTTCTAGCGGAATGACGGCCGCCTCGTGAGGACTCTTTGGTCCATCGCCGCCGAACTCCTCGCGAAGATAAGCGGGCAGCGATGCCTTGAACTCAGCGTAACGCTCGGTCCCCATCGCCTTGGCCACGTAAGCCTCGTGAACGGAGTTGATGTACC
>NZ_JBGSXF010000101.1:0-12034 GCF_041751555.1 Persicitalea sp.
AAGGTGTCGAGTCCCAACTGCGCGGGGGATAGTACTTGCTCGGCTTGCGGGGTAATGACTTTGAACGGCCCCGTCAGCGAAACCTCGTCGTAACCATCCAGTCCGTGAACGACCATGAAGTTCTTGTCGGTTTGCTGGTAAAGATAGGCATAAAGCCGCGCCAATTCAAGGCTGAACACGCCCGCAAGCTGTTTTTGGGGGAAAGCCGGATTGGTCATCGGGCCGAGCATATTGAAAAAAGTTTTGACGCCCAACTCCCGCCGCACCGGGGCGACGTTCTTCATGGCGGGGTGAAACAAAGGCGCGTGCAGGAAGCAGACACCCGTTTCGGCGATCGCCCGTTCAAGGTAATCCTGCTCATTGCTGAACTTCACGCCAAGGTATTCGAGCACCGTCGATGAACCGCAGGTAGAGGACACGCCGTGGTTGCCGTGCTTGGCCACGCGCTGCCCCGCTCCCGCCACCACGAAGCATGAGAGCGTCGAAATATTGAAGGTATCCTTACCATCACCCCCCGTTCCGCAGACATCCATCGGATCGTAATCTGCTAAATCCACCGCTAGGCAAAGTTCCAGCATAGCGTCGCGGAAGCCCTCCAACTCGGCTACCGTCACGCTGCGCATGGCGTAAATTGTCAGGAAGGCGGCAATTTGGGAGGTATTATAGTCGCCCTTGGCGATGCCGGTTAGTACTTCTTTCGACTGCTCTTTGGTCAGGGCTTTGTATTCAAATAAATGGTCGAGTATTTTTTTCATTGAAGGGGTGAGTGGTTAAGCGTTCAGCCAGTTTTGCAGCATTTCTTTGCCGTGTTCAGTCAGCACAGATTCAGGGTGGAACTGTAAGCCGCGTACGTCATATTTTTTGTGAGATAAACCCATCACACGACCTTTATCATCCACAGCTGTAATCGTCATCGTGTCAGGAACACTTTCGGGAACGACTGTCCAGGAGTGATAACGACCCACGTCGAAATGCGCAGGTAAACCTTTGAAGAGACGCTCATCTGAATCAGTCACAATGTTTTGATCGCTGATGCCATGCAACACATCGGTCATATTTTCCAGCGTACCGCCAAACACTTCACCGATGCCCTGATGGCCGAGGCAAATGCCCAGAATGCTTTTAGAAGCCGCGTACTCACGCACCATATCCTGCATAATGCCCGCCTCGGAGGGAATCCCCGGACCGGGCGAAAGCAAGATTTTGTCGTAATCAGCTACCGCCTCCAGCGTGATTTTATCATTCCTAACTACCTCTACCCTATCGTGCAGCTCGCGCAGAATATACACCAGATTATAGGTAAAGGAGTCGTAATTATCGAGAACCAGGATTTTCATATAAATATTTGCAAAATGCTTTAAATCAAATAGTTTCGGCCATAACGATGGCATTGCGGAGAGCCGCCAGTTTGCTGTTTATCTCGTTGAGCTCGCTCTCCACATTAGATTTGGCTACTACGCCCATGCCCGCCTGATAGAACAGCTTGTTGTTTTTGCTCAAAAAAGTGCGGATGGCGATGGCGTGGTTAAAATCGCCGTTGAAATCCATAAACCCGATGGCGCCACCGTAGATGCTGCGATTGGTAGTTTCCAGCCCGTTGATGATCGTCATGGCGTTGTGCTTGGGCGCACCAGACAAAGTACCCGCCGGAAAAGTGTCAGCGACCAATTGCAGCGGATTCGTGCCTTCTTTCATAGTACCCACCACCTTCGAAACGAGGTGAATGACGTGGGAATAGAATTGTACTTCTTTGTACGCCTCGACTTTCACCGCGTCGCAGCTTCGGCTGATGTCGTTGCGGGCCAAGTCTACCAACATCACGTGTTCAGCGGTTTCCTTGGGGTCGTTAAGGAGTTGTTGGGCCGCTTCTGCGTCCGCAGCATCGTCGCCTGTCCGCTTGAATGTTCCGGCCATCGGATGTATTTCGGCCTGACCATCCTTGATAAAAATCTGCTTCTCGGGCGAGGAGCCGAAAATCTTGTAGTTGCCGTAGTCGAAGAAAAAAAGGTACGGTGAAGGATTGATAGATCGTAACGCCCGATAAACATTGAACTCATCACCTTGAAAATCACGACTAAAACGGCGCGAAGGCACGATCTGGAACACGTCGCCGCGATGACAGTGGTCGATGCAGGTCTGAATCACGCCGCGCATGTGGTCGTCCGTTACGTTGGACGTTTCGTCAGTCGTGGCTTTGAAGGTATAAGTCGGAAAATTTCGGTTCTTAATGATGATCTCGATTTGCTCCAGACCCTCGCCGCTGCTGCCGTCACCGTAGTTGTGCTCGAAGATGTATAGTTCGTCTTTGTAGTGGTTGATCGCGATGACGTAGCGATAGACTTGGTAAAAAACTTGGTCGATCGCCGTTTCGGGCGAAGCCGGCTGCATTTCGATATCCTCGAAGTACGCTACCGAATCGTAGGTAATATGCCCAAAAAGGCCGTTGGTAATGAAAGGAAAGCCATTGGACTCAGACTCAAATCGATGCGCAAAAGCTTGTAAGACTGATATAGCTTCCTTGGGCGACGAAAGCGTAAGCGTTTCTTTTTCCTGACCGGGAAACTGCTGCACTACTTCTCCCTGATTGAGCGCGAAGGAAGCTACCGGATCGCAACAGATGTAGGAGAAGGAATTGTCGTTGCCGTGGTAATCGGAGCTTTCCAGCAAAAGCGTGTTCACGAAGCGGTCGCGCAGCTTGAGGTAAATCGAAACGGGCGTCAACGTATCGGCCAGGAGCTTTTTGTGGGTAGTTTTTATGGGAAAAGATTTCATGGTTTAGTGTTAACAGGGTTCCAATTTGGACTGAAAGTAAAACAAAGCGGCTCGCCGTTCTGATGAACAGCGAGCCGCTTTTTATGTCTGTATCTTTACTGAGTACGCATAAAGGCTTTCCTATTCATCTCGGAGAGAGGAACGCCACCACCATGCAGTATTCAGGGAATGATTCATAGGGATTGAGAACTGAGCGGAATGACCGCGTTTTCTTTTTAATGGGTGCAAAGATATAGGAATGAAAAGTGGAGTACCAAATTTTTTGGGAATTATTTAAAAGGAAACAACCGGAAAATCTGAATATATCTACCTTGTGGAGTCGTGACGTAGCGGTTATAAACTACACAATCGCCTTTATGCGACCAAATGACTCCGTTGATAGGACCGTCATCGTCGGTCGAACGCGGCGTTAGACGCTGCGGCTGCCCCGTCCGCAAATCGGTGATGAAAACGGAATTATCTGCGGCGTAGGCTACAAAATTCCCGTCAGGGCTGAAATTAAACGGCGTTTGAATGGAAAAAGGTTGATTCGTCAACTGCTTGGTTGCACCGCCGTTGGGCGAGACGCCGAATAGCTGGATATAATCGGAGGAATCTTTGGTCAAAAAGCCGATCAAACTCCCATCGGGCGTACTGCGCAGCCAGGATCGGGGTCCTTCGATGCCTGTTTCCATAAAAGTGACCCGCCGCTGCGTTACGCCCGTCGGAGGATTGGGCCGTGTCGTCGGACTACCCGCCAAGGGCTGACCGGCCACGGGCTTCGTTAAATCCTTGGGCAGATCCACCATAAACACTTCCGTGACCGTTTGCCCAGCCGCATTGCGGACGTTCCCCTGAAAAGCCAACGCATACCGCTGCCGACTTCCATCCGGTTTGCGGTAGCCCTCGCGGCCAATCCAGGTTTCATCGAAAGCCCGGTCGATCTCGTCGCTGCCGAGGCCAGGCTTTTCGGTCATCCGTGTCACAACTACGGCAAACCCTTCGCCGCTGAATTCTTCTTCATTATTTCCATTCGCGACCTTCACACCCTTTCCCGGAATCATCACCCCCACCGTTCGCAAATCCGCCACCGCCGGATTATCGACGGCTAGTTTTTCCAGAACTGCATCGTTGTAGGTGAAGCTAATGCGCTCGCCGTCGCCGCTCCACTGATGAGCGTGGGTGCCGCCCCGGAGAGCGCCGGGCGTAAAGGGTGGTGTCACGTCCCGCGCGTCGAGAAAATGCGGTTTTTTGGGTTGGTTTATGTCAATGGCGACGCCTGTGCGACCCGTCATGGCGTAGGGTTGCCCCGCGTTCGCGTTGCGCAAGCCGTGCAGGAAAAGTACCCGCTGTTGCGTGGGCGAGAAGGTCGCCGCGCCCACACCGGGGCCGTGTTCGGTTTGGTTTTGGGTCTGGTAAAGCAGCCGATCTTCTCCGGTTCGCATATTCAGCATCCTGACGGAGCCATTTTTGCCTAATTCCGTATCAAGGTTGCGGGTATCGTACACCACCCACTGGTCGTCGGGCGAAAAGACTTGCGTGTTATTCAGGGTGTGGCCCCAGGCGTCGTGGGTGAGTTGGGTTTCGGTGGGCATAGGCGTTAGCAATCCGGCGGACTGCTGCGTGGAAAGCAGCAGTCCGCCGGAAAGAATGATTATCAGTAAAAAAACGATAACGAACCTCACTTCCAGGCGGGGTTTTGTTCCAGTTTTGTCGCGTTGTCGATGGCTCTTTGCGGAATGGGCCAGACATAGTGCTTGGCCGGATTGAAGACCCGCGTTTCGAGCTTCTGGAGCGGTAAAACGCCTGGTATGGTGTAGCTGACCACTGATTTGTTCAGCACTTTTTCGGCAATCTTCCAGCGCAGAATATCGTAGTACCGCAGTCCTTCCGCAGCTAGTTCTACCCGCCGTTCGTTCCTGATAAAATCACGCAGAGTGGCCTGGGTACCGTAGCGGGTGCGATCTACTTTTGGCATCCCGGCCCGTGTCCTGATTTGATCGAGGGCGGCGTACACTGATTCGTCTGGCCCCGAGGCTTCGTTTTTCCCCTCGGCGTACATCAACAGCACATCGGCGTAGCGGAAGATAATCCAGTTGACCCAGCTGGAGCGCTGCTGCGTGACCAGGTCGGCGATGTATTTCCGGAAGTAGATGTACGTTTTGGCCTGCACTTTGGAATCCTTGTTATTAATGGGATCATAAACTACCCCGGCAAAAGTCTCAAACGGCGTGATGAACGTTTGGGCAAAACGGGGGTCGCGATTGGCAAACGGCTTGAGCGGGTCGTAGAGGGGCGATTGGGTGATCGGCAACCCATCCTTAGCCTCAAATGAATCCACTAGATCAGGCAGCGGCAAAGAGGAACCGTTGCCGCCTACCAGGTAAAAAGCGTACGCAAAATGGAGGGTATGAACATCCAGGCCTTCGGCGTATTGACGAGCCAGAATGACTTCCTTCGTCTTGTTATTGAACGAACTCAGGAATATCTCATTGAATTTTGGGTGCAACTGATACTCGTTCAAATCCATCACGGCCTTCGCTGCCGCCGCTGCTTCCGCCCACCTTCCGTTGAACAACATCATCCGGGTTTTTAGCGCCAGCGCGGCCCCTTTGGTAATTCGTCCATTGTCGGCGGCGGAAGGATAGCGAACTGGTAGATTAGGAATAGCCTTCTCTAATTGATCAAGCGCATATTTGAGCACAACGGCCTTATCGCTTTTCGGAATGTCGGCTTCCGCCAGCGGCAGTACCTTATCCACCAATGGCACATCCTGGTAGAGCATAGTCATCTCGAAGTAGCGCAACGCAATGATAAACTGCGCTTCTCCCTTGAGCCGCTTGCTAAGATCAGGGTTTATACCGGTTACGCCATCGACACGGGCCAGTAGTTCGAGGCATTGCCGAATGGTACTATAATCCCATTTGAGGGCAATGAGGGATGTCGTTGGCTCATACGTACCGTTGGCAACGACCGTCGTGTAAGCATCGTCACTCATGCCGTTGAACTGATGATCGCTGACACCCGGCAGATCCCGGTAAGCCTCGTTGATCCAGGAAATGGCATCCTGTTCGGTTTTCCAAAATGACTTATCGGACGGGGCGGTCAATGGTAACGTTTCCAAAAAATCATCCTGACAGGCCGTTACCGAGCAAACGAACAGGACAAGGGTCAAAAAACGAAATATTTTCATGAGAATGATGGTTTAAGATTGTCGGTCATTACAAAGAAAGATTCACACCGAACGTGGCCACTTTGCTAAGTGGATAGAAGCTGCCAGTGCCATTGGGGGCTTCGGGATCGAAGGCCCTGAGTTTGGTAAACGTCAGCAGGTTTTCACCACTAAAATATACCCGCAGCCGCGAAATCTTCAACCGCTCGGTCAGTTGGGACGGTATCGAATAGCCCAACTGAATGTTTTTCAGCCGGAAGTAGGCTGAGTTCTGCAAGTGAAACGACGAGAAGGCTTTGTTTACGCCCCCAATGCGGGATTTTGGGAAATAACCATCGGGCGTTTCGGGTGTCCAGCGGTCGAGGTGCATTTCCATGGCCGAAGAAATACCGTTGTCGAAGGCATGCCACCCCACCCTCGACATGTAGGTGAGCCGGTAACCAACGCCCTGACCAAAAGCTGAGAAGTCGAAGCCTTTCCAGGCCAAACCTACATTCACGCCATAAGGCAGAATCGAATTCTGACGGCCCAGGTGTACCCGGTCGTCGGCCGATATAGTTTTCGGGTTGCCGCCGTGTTCCACGTATTTGATATCACCAGGACCGGTTTTGATATTCTGGAAAGAATTTGCTTTTACCTCATCTATCGTTTGAAATAATCCGGCGGCTTCCCAGCCAAACCATTCATCGACCCCGTACCCTACCTCGGTAATGGTACTTCCGCTGATTCTTGGCCCCTGACCACCTACGTCCACAACCGTTTCGCGGGCGTTGGACAATTGTACGCCCACGTTGTAGCGCAGGTTGCCCAGCTGATTCTGGTGGCGGAGGTCAATTTCCCAGCCTTTGTTGTCGACCACGCCTACGTTTTGAAATACCCGGCCCCGTCCGTAAGTGTCCGGCACGGGCGGCTGTAGGAGAATACCGCTGGTACGGTCCTGAAATAGGTCGAATGCCATCGTAAGTTTGTTGTTCCATAAACCCGCATCGACCCCCAGATTGATGGTCCGCTTGGTTTCCCAGGTCAGATCTGGGTTTGGGTTGCCGCTGTAAAAAGCGGTGGTATTGGGCTGACCGTTGAAATAATAGGCGTTGGTACTAACCGAGGAGGCAAATTGGTAGAGCGCCACATTCTGGTTTCCCACCTGTCCCCACGAGGCTCTCAATTTGAGGTTGTCGATGAGGCGGCTATCTTTCAGGAAGTTCTCGTCGCTAATGCGCCAGCCCGCCGAAACGGAAGGGAACAAGCCCCAGCGCACCGGAGCCGCAAAACGGGAAGAGCCGTCGTAGCGCAAGATCGCCTCGACCAGATACTTGCCCTTGAGGTCGTAGTTGGCCCGCCCGAAATAAGACTGAATGGCCCATTCAGAAGCAGTTCCGCTGCTCGTCCAGGTTTGCGTATCGGCAGATCCGGCATTGACCACGTAAATTTCGTCAGTCAGGAAATTTCGGCGGCCAACCGTCTCAGCCTGGTACTGATTCCACTCCCGCGAGAAACCACCCAGCAACTTTACGGTATGGTCACCAAACGTTTTGCTGTAATTCAGCAACAGTTGCATGGTATGGTAATAGTCGGCCTGATTGGCGTTCAATAGTGAATTTGTGTTGTAGTCGAAGTCAACCGTTTTTAGATCGATCGGGCTGATAAATTTCATGCGCTTGCTGTAATCCACCCGGCGTGTCTGGTCGAACTTTCCGCTGTACGTTCCGCTCACCGAAAGCCCATCCAGAATCCGATAATTCAGGGTCAGCGCGCCCGTCAGGCGGTTGAGCCGCTCCCGCGAAAATCCGCCCTCTTCCGATTGTAGTCCGAACCGGTTGGCCCAGGCCGTTACCGATGACCATTGCCCGTCGGAGGTGAAAATGGGGTGAATAGACCCCCGGCGCAAGGCTTCGAACATGTAGTCGCTTATGGTGCGGGTAGGGCCGTTGGGAAAGCTGGCTTCCGAGGGGCCTTTTTGCAGCGAGGGTGAAAACTGCGTCATGATTCCGATATCCAGCCGCTTTCCTACCTTGAAATTATTGTTGGTACGGATATTCAACCGCTCGTAGCCCGTGTTGCGCATAATACCGCCCTGCTTCATATACCCCACCGATATGTAATAGTTGCTGTTTTCGGCTCCCCCGGATATTCCCACATTGTGCTGCGTCTGCGGAGCCGGGTTAAACAGATAGCCGAATCGGTCGGAACTGGGCAGTTCGCCGGTTCGGTACTTTTCGATGTCGGCCTCCGAAAACGTCAGCGACGTCGTGCCGGGGTTATCGTTCAATTCGGCCTCTCTGTACAACAGAGCGTGCTGGTAGGCGTTCGCCATTTTTGGCAACATCGTGGGTGTCTGCCTCCCCACGTAGCCGTCATACGTGACGCGCGTTTTGCCTGCCTTACCCTTTTTGGTCGTGACCAGAATAACCCCTCCGGATGCTCTGGCACCGTAGATAGCCGCCGAAGCCGCGTCTTTCAGCACCGAAATACTCTCGATGTCGTTGGGATTAAGGTTTTTCATCGACATGGCAACGCCGTCCACAATCACCAGCACGTCGTTGTTATTCAGCGAACTGGTTCCCCGGATACGCAGCCCAATGTCTTCACTACCGGGCTGTCCGCCCGTTTGGGTTACCAGCAGTCCCGCAATCCGTCCCTGAAGCGCCTGACTGGCGTTGGTGATGGGACGGTTCTCGATTTCCTTGGCGTCGATGCTCGCTACGGCCCCCGTCAGGTTAATTTTTTTCTGGGTACCGTAACCCACCACGACCAGCTCGTCGAGTTTCTTGTTGTCCTCATTTAGCATGATCTCCACGCTCGTTTGGGAAGCACTTAGCGCAACTTCCTGCGTGACAAAACCAATAATGGAAGCCACCAGCGTGGCTTGAGAACCCGCCGGAACGTTCAGCGAAAATTTGCCGTTGGCGTCGGCTGTCGTGCCGCGCGTCGTGTTTTTTACCAAAATGCTGGCACCCACCAGCGGCTCACCGCTCACATCGCGCACCGTACCCGTGACGGCCCGTTCCTGCGCCATAACCTGCAAACTCAGCAGGATCAATAATCCACAAAATAGCTTTCGTTTCATAATCGGTATTGGTTAAAAGGTTAGGAATGAAAGACTTAGAAGCATTGAATTTATTTCAGGACAGCAAAGTCCGTGATGCCTTCCATAAGGGATCGCCAAGCCTTAGGCGTGCGGTATTTGCGGAAATTCTTTAAGCGGTGAAAGGTCAGGAAATTTGCGTCGTGCGCCCGGTGCGCGCCGCCCAGACCGTCGGCGTAAGCAGTGCGCGAGGCGATGACGATGTCTTTGCCGTCGAACTGCCAGTCGAGGTACTGGAAGGCGTGTTTCTCCACATCGGGGTGATAGAGAACCAGGCCGCGCACGGTCCAGTCGGTCAGGTTAGGCGATGAGAGCAGCACTTGCGAGTTTCTGGCCCCGCGGTGCTTTTCGCGGTTTTCGGGCAGGGCGTAGTTGGTGAAGGTGTAGTATAGTTTTGACTTGGGATCGAAACGAATGTTGAACTTCTTGGCGGCACCGGGCAATTCGATGAACTTGACTGAGGCCGAATCGGACGTTTTCCCGTCGCTGCCCACGCGGTACATCGCGGCCCGGTCGTCTCCGGGATTGACGCGCAGGATATTCCAGAGTTGGCCCTCGGGGTCCATGACCACGTTGCCTTCCAGCCAAGTGCTACCCGGTTTCCAATTGGCGCGGTCATAGGTGAGGCGCGGCGTGAACGACCAGCTTTTCGGATCGAGGAGGTCGGAACCCACCGGGGCGGAGGCCACGAAACTCTGGAAATTACCCCAGCTAGTAACCGGAACATTGCGCTCCATGCCCTTCCAAAGGCGTCCTTTGAACACCTGCACCGGAACCGAGGCGCAGTGAAAGCCATCTTCTGGTAATAGAATCCCCTGCTCGGTGGGGGTCCAGGTGTGGCCACCGTCCTGGGAGCGCCGAACCGACATCCGGCCGTATTCCCGAGTCGCACCGAAAAGGTAAAGCGCGCCATTGTCGACGAACAGCGTCGGCCAAAACAAACTATCCAGCTCGGCGACTTTTTTCCAGCTTTTCCCCCGATCAGCGGACTCAAAAACGTGCGTATGCTCGGGGAGCGGGCCACCGCCAAAAACATCGTGCGAGGCGATGTACTTGCCATCGGGCATAATGATAATACTGGGCGAACCCACGTAGTCCCCTCCTGACATGGGCAAATGGTCGATCACCATGCCAGGTACTTTGCTAAAATCTTGGCCCAAAGTCGGCATTGAGCCCAGCAAAACCAGGCAGATTAGCGAGGTAATTGCTCCTGCAAAAAAATGGAAACCAGGGTATTCGTATTTGTTCATGGGTCAAGAAATTTTGATGTTCAAAGAGCTCAGGCAGGTTGGTGGGAATACACTAATGACAGGCCGATTTCTTCCGAAAGCTGGGCAGCACTCGTCATTAAAAGGTCAAATTCAGCAATGATTTCTGGCGTAAGCGGATCTACCTGCCGTCGGGTGTGAAGTGAGATGGGCAAGCCGCGCTTTTGCAGGCAATATTTAGCCAGGATCGGGTAGGCCGTATGGGCCAAATCCATGCAATCGTCAAAGAATCGCTGCACCTTGGCTATTTCTTCTGTCCGCTCAGCCTTATCGTAATTGGCGCACAGCCAGACGACGAGTTCCGGGAACAGATTTCCCTGGATGCAGGACAAACCCGCCGCCCCGGCTTGCAGCGACGAAACGGCGTTGACCATATAAGCGTCGTAGAGCCCAAACTGGTACTCCTTCCCCACTTTTAGGCGAAGGGCTACCTCGTCGGCGTCCAGGCTAGTATCTTTATGATACACGATCCGGCCCGTAGGTAGAAGCTCAGCTAGCATTTGACTGTCGATGAGTCGTTTGTAGGGTACCGGGCATTCATACATTCCCAGGGGAATACCTTCCGTCAAGTCCAGAAGCTTATGCATGCGCTCCATAAAAATTTCGTCGCTCTCGTCTGGCTGCGCCAGTAGACTTGTGATCACAATGACGGCCTGTACCCCCGTATCGTAAATGCGTTTGATGAAGTCGGCCTGTTTGGGCAGCGACCCGCCGAAAGTACCCGTTGCCACCACGGGTATCCGATCCGCGACCGTCTCGACTACGTGGCGGGTTACAGCCAGTCGTTCCTCATCGGTCAGTTCATACATTTCGCTGGACAGGCAATTGGCGAACAATCCGGCGGCTCCGGCTTCCAGGTAAAATTCCGTCAGTTGCGTCAGGCCCGGAAAATCGACTTCTCCGGATTCCAGGAAAGGAGTGAGCATTACGGGTATAAAACCGCGGGGCAGGGGGGCAGAACTGTTAGGCGTTTGGGTCATGGAATAGAAGCTGGGGGTAAGAAAACCAATGGTTTTGAAGAAAACAGGATCGTATAGCTACTACGGACAGGATTAACCCATAGAACTACTTTATTATATTATATCACAAAGGAATTAGATTTTAACACGCGACAATTGTACTAGATTATCATGTCGTTCAACAAAAATGTCATTTTTGTTAATAGAATGGGTACAACCCGCTTAGCGAATAAAAGGAAGGGAAACAGAGTTATATGCGCCAAAAATGCAGATTATCGAAGGTAGCGAGAGGCAAGCTTGGCTTGTTGGCTCTTCTGGTACTCAAGCGGGGAAATGCCCTGAACTTTCTTGAATTGCCGATAAAAATTGGAGAGATTGTTGAAGCCGTTCTCGAAGCAAATCACCTGAATGGAGTGTCGGCCTTCAATCAACGCCCGGCAAGCGTAGCTGATCCGAATCTCATTTACAAATTGACGGTAGGTCTTGTGCGTCATTGTTTTGAAGTACCTACAAAATGAAGTCACGCTCAGGCTGGCTACAGCGGCAATTTCTTCCAATGTTATCTCACGCGTGAAATTAGCCAGGGTATGGTCATAGACTCGGTTAAGCCGGATTGTTTCCTGCTCATTAGCCTGGTAAAAGGTGTAGCCAGGAGCCAGTGACTCGATTGACTCTGTATGAGCCAATTGATTGAGAACATCGAGCAGGATCATAATTCGCCTCAGCGGGGATGCGGCAACGAGTTCTGCCATGAGAGGCCGGATCTGTTCGGCTAATTCACCGCGCAGGAGCAGCCCGT
>NZ_JBGSXF010000102.1:0-3714 GCF_041751555.1 Persicitalea sp.
AAAAAGTACCAATGGTGAACTGTGCCTGGTCGAGGACAAGATAAAACCTGGTTTTTTCCTGGCACGGCATCACCACAAGATCATGACCGAAGTGTTTTACATCCTGCAAGGTGAAGTAGAGCTGATCTTTGACGATGAAAGTATCCTCTGCCGACCCGGTGACACGATTACCGTCCCTCCGAATGTGTGGCATGCGGCAAGATGCGAAAAAGGGGGTAAGATGCTGACCCTATTCAAAAACGGACAGTTTGATCTGTACTTAGAGAAGTTGTCGAAAATGTCTGACAGCGAATTTGCAGATAAAGATTTGATGAAATCAATTTCAGCCGAATTCGATATATATGAAGAGTAAAACACTCCACAATAAAGCCCATCAGCGTGGCCTGACGCGCACGGGTTGATCGTTGGCGTCCAGCAGAATAAGTAAAAGGGGTTCCCCTGTCTCTTTTCTTCAAAAACCTTATTCCCAACTCCGACGCTTTATGAAACCGCTATACTATCTCCTGCTGTCGCTGCTGCTATGCTGCACGGCGACAACTACCCGCGCCCAGCAAATCTCCAAGGCCGACCTCCTGATGCTGACGCCCGAGTGGAAGGGTGAGCGCTTTGCCGATGGTCGTCCGAAAGTACCCGACGCGCTGCTGGACCGTCTGAAAAAAGCCACGCTCGAAGAAGCCTGGGCCGTGCTGAAAAACAAAAATTACCGCTACCAGTACACCGAAAACTGGATGACGATCAATCCCGACAGCGTGCTGGTGGGCCGAGCTCTTACAGCCACCTTTATGCCCGGTCGCCCCGATGTGCAGCGTGTTTATGACGATAAGGGCCACAACCAGGACGGCCGCATCAAGTCGCAAAACGCCTGGCCTATCGACCTGCTGGTGAAGCGGGATGTGTATGTGGTGGACCACCACGGGGCGCACAACGACGGGCCGACCATCGGCGATAACCTGGGTAATTCGATCTACGCCAAAACGGGCAACGGCATCGTTTACGACGGCGCTATCCGCGACATCTCGGGCCTGAAAGAAATTGGCTCGTTCACTTCCTTTTTTCGTACCTACCATCCCTCGCACCACCTCAATAACGCCGAAGGCGACCTGAACACGACCCTCACGGGTATCAACCAACCTACCCGCATCGGTGACGCGATGGTACTACCCGGCGACATAGTGCTGGGACGCGATGGCGGCGTCATTTTCATTCCGCCGCACTTAGTCGAGCAGGTCGTCAAGACATCCGAAATCGTTCGGCTGCGCGATATGTTCGGCCACTTGCGCCTCCGCGAGCAAAAGTACACGCCCGGCCAAATCGACAACCGCTGGACCGACGACATCGAAAAAGATTTCTCCCAATGGCTCAACACCCATATCGACGAACTACCCGTTCCGAAGGAACAGGTAGCGGAGTTTTTGAAAGGGCGGACATGGTAGTTTAATGGGAACGCCCCTGTAATCCTCCGGTATGGATAGCGATGATAGTGGTGGCCCTTTTGAAAAATCCTTTTTTCATTAAATCATACAGGCCGAACAGCATTTTTCCGGTGTAAACGTGTTCGAGTAGGACGCCGTGATTTTGCTCGAACTCCTGCATGAAGGTGAGTAGTTCGGGCTTGTGTTTGGCGTAACCGCCAAAATGGTAGTCGGTGAAGAGGTGCAGATTGGCTTGTGCGTCCTCTGCGGTGGCTAGTTTTAGGATTTCTGCTTTGAGAAAACCGCCGTTTTTTAACGCGGAGAACGCTAAGGTAGGCGCGGAGGCCGCCAGGAGACCAGCGGCGGTGCCGCCCGTTCCGGCGGCTACAGCGTAGCAATCGGGTCTTCGGCCCAGTTGCGTTTCGGTTTCCGCTACTACTTCGCTTACACCCGGCAGGGCCAGCGATGCACTCCCACCTTCGGGAATAAGGTACGGGTCGTTGAATTTCTCTCTTATGTTTTCAAAAAAGGCAGGATCATTTTTTGAGCGGTAATTTTCCCTGGAAATAAAGTAAAGTTCCATACCCTGCGAAACACAAAACTGCAAAGTACCAGTCAGCTTCCCTTGGTACTCTTCGCCGCGAACAATCCCGATCGTCTTCAAGTCCAGTACTTTGCCTGCCGCAGCGGTGGCGTAAAGGTGGTTCGACCAGGCTCCGCCGAAAGTCAGCAGCGACGTGAATTTTTTGGACTGAGCATCTTGCAAAATAAATTTCAATTTCCGCCACTTGTTGCCCGACACGGTAGGGTGAATCAGGTCATCACGCTTAATAAAAAGTTGCACCCCCGCCCGTAGAGTAACGTCGTCGATCAGTAGTTGTAGAGGCGTCGGTAGATTTGGAACAAGCAAGTGCGGGGTATTTTCGGTAAATTTGGTTTTTGAGCAGCAAATACTATTCAGGCGTAAGCATATTATCCAACTGTATGGACAGCCCCGTCACTCATTCAAAATTGAACACCGAAGCAGAAGAAGACGAGGAAGAACTTTACGAGCATTACCGCATTGTTGTGGACGCCGGGCAAAGCCCGATGCGGCTCGACAAGTACCTGAGTCTGCACGTGCCCAACGCTACGCGCACCAAGATACAAAACGGAATCGAAGCGGAGGCGGTAAAGGTGAACGACGGTGCATCCAAGGCCAGCTACAAGGTAAAGCCCGACGACGTAATCGTCCTGGCCCTGCCGCAGCCCCCGCGCACCACCGAAATTGTGGGCGAGGACATTACGCTCGATATAATCTACGAAGACGAGGAGATTACGCTTGTCAACAAACCCGCCGGGATGGTCGTACATCCGGCCTTTGGCAACTGGTCAGGGACGCTGGTTAATGCGCTGGTGTACCACTTCGAGAATCTACCCACGGGCCGCAATGGCGACATCCGCCCCGGCCTGGTGCATCGGATCGATAAAGACACATCTGGTCTGCTGGTCATTGCCCGTAGCGAGTACGGCATGACGCACCTGGCGAAGCAATTTGCCGACCATTCCATCGAGCGAACCTACTACGCCCTGGTGTGGGGCGAGTTGAAGCAAGAGAGAGGGACCATCGAGGGCCACGTTGGCCGCAGCACCAAGGACCGCCGCATGATGGAGGTTTACCCCGATGGCAGCCAGGGCAAACGGGCCGTAACGCACTATGAATTACTGGAAAGCATTCGCTACGTCTCGCTGGTTAAGTGCAACCTCGAGACGGGCCGCACGCACCAAATCCGCGCCCACATGAAGCACATTGGCCACCCTATTTTTGGAGATAGTACCTACGGCGGCGACCGCGTCCGGCGCGGCGCGGCTAGCGGTAGCTATAAGGCGTTCGTCGAAAATTGTTTCAAGATTATGCCCCGTCAGGCCCTCCACGCCAAATCGCTCGGAATCATCCACCCCAAAACCAAACAACTCATGCCTTTCGACACCGAACTACCCGAAGACTTCACCGAAGTCCTGGAACGGTGGAGGAATTATGTGCAATACAGCTAATTGTGAATTAGTGAATGTCGGAATTAGTGAATAAATTCCGACATTCCGACATTCCGACATTCAAAATTATGAATATAACCACCCGCCCCGGCACCCGCGACGACATTCCGGCTGTGTTTGAATTGGTCAAAGAACTGGCCGTTTATGAAAAAGCTCTAGATCAGGTTTCTAATTCCATCGAACGCATGGAAAAAGACTACGACGACAAACTTTATGATTTTCACGTGGCTGAATCCGATGGCGTGATCGTCGGGTTGGCTTTGTACTA
>NZ_JBGSXF010000103.1:0-2238 GCF_041751555.1 Persicitalea sp.
AAGACGGATTTGATTGTGATTCCGGCGTTGTTTGGTGATATGAAAAGAGGTATTCAAGAGAACAAAGCCCTCCTTCCGTGGATCGTGCAGCAATACGCCAAAGGCGCGGAAGTGGCCTCGCTTTGCGTGGGAGCCTTTTTACTAGCATCCACTGGCTTGCTAAATGGCAAACGCTGCTCTACGCACTGGGCCTTTGCCGATGAATTCCGCGAAATGTTTCCCGAAGTGGAATTGGTAGATGGCAGCATTATCACCGAGGAGCATCGGCTGTATTCCAGCGGCGGGGCCAACTCGTACTGGAACCTGCTGCTGTACCTGGTGGAAAAATACACCGATCGCGACACGGCTATCCTGGCTTCCAAGTACTTCGCCATCGACATCGACCGCGACAGCCAGTCGGCGTTCATGCTGTTCAAAGGCCAGAAAGACCACGGCGACGCGGAGGTGTTGAAAGCCCAGGAGTTTATTGAGCAGAATTTCAGCGAAAAAATAGCCGTGGAGAAACTGGCGGATCATGTAGCCGTAGGTCGCCGTACTTTCGAGCGGCGATTTCGCAAAGCCACGCATCATTCCGTGGTGGACTACATTCAGCGCGTGAAAGTGGAGGCAGCCAAGCGCAGTTTCGAGAGCAGCCGCAAGAATATCAGCGAGGTGATGTTCGACGTAGGCTATACGGACACGAAGGCGTTTCGGGAGTTATTCAAGAAAATCACGGGCTTGACGCCCATCGAGTATCGGAACAAGTATTATAAGGATGCGGCGGTTTTGGTTTTAACTTAGTGACAACTATGTTTTTTTAACATTAAATGTTAAATTTGCATAGATGATTCAAAGGAGATTAGAAGACAAAGTACGTGATCGCTTGCGGAACAACCCCGCTGTGGCCCTGATGGGGCCACGCCAAGTGGGCAAGACAACGCTTGCCTTCAACATTAGTGAAGGAATCTCTTCGGTTTATCTCGATCTTGAAAACAGAACCGATTTGCGGAAGGTGCAGGACATTGAAGCCTTCCACAGAGAAAATAGCGACAAACTCATCATTCTGGACGAAGTACAGCGGCTGCCGGAAGTGTTCGCGCCTATTCGTGGCCTAATTGATTCAGAACGGCGAAAAAACAACCGGACGGGGCATTTCTTGTTTTTGGGTTCCGCCTCGATCGACCTGCTGCAACAATCCAGCGAGAGCTTGGCCGGCCGGATTTCCTACATCGAGTTGTTTCCGGTCGATGCCCTGGAATACCTGCACAATCCCCAAGAACTGGACAAACTCAACGAACTATGGGTGAGGGGCGGTTTTCCGGAAAGCCTTTTGGCAAAAAACAATGAAACCAGTTTGCAATGGCGACGCGATTTCATCAAAACGTACCTGGAACGAGACATTCCGCAACTAGGCCCCAGGGTACCCGCCGAGCGGTTGGAACGACTTTGGGTGATGTTAGCTCACTCCCAGGGCACTAATATCAACGCCTCCAAGTTGGCGACGGCTCTGGAGGTATCCAGTGTAAGCGTGGGACGCTACATCGACCTTTTAGTGGACTTATTGCTCGTCAGGAAGCTGTCTCCCTACACAGCGAACATAAAAAAACGGCTGGTAAAGTCGCCGCGTCTCTATGTCCGCGATAGCGGCATCACTCACGCTTTGCTGAATATCGGCAGTTACAATGACCTGCTGGGGCATCCTGTAGTCGGAAAAAGCTGGGAGGGGTTCGTGATCGAGAATATCGTGGCTCTCTTGCCCCAAAGAGCAGAATGCTTCTATTACCGCACAGCGGGTGGGGCGGAAATCGACCTTTTGATCGACTTCGGTGGCAGTCCCCGAGCGTTTTGGGCCATCGAAATCAAGCGCAGCGCCGCCGCCAACCTCAGCAAAGGCTTTCATGAAGCTTGTGGGGATGTAAACCCTACCCAAAAGTTCGTCATTCACGCGGGGGCTGATTCATTCCCAACAAGTGAAGAAATCAGAGTCATTGGCCTTTACGACTTTTTAAAACTGTTGCAGCTACGCGAATGATGGTCACGAATGAATAGGCTGGATTAGCCTAATTCTTTCCCCAAAATCAAGTCCGCTCCCTTTTCCCCAATCATGATGGCGGCGGCATTGGTGTTGCCCGCCACGATGCGGGGCATGATGGAAGCATCCACGACGCGCAGCCCCTCGATGCCGCGAACGCGGAGTTTTTCGTCCACTACGGCTTCCTCATCCTGACCCATTTTACAGGTGCCCACCGGATGATAGAT
>NZ_JBGSXF010000104.1:0-3069 GCF_041751555.1 Persicitalea sp.
GACGCCGAGTACAAAGTACCCCGGCTTTAGGAATGCCGTCGATCTGCTGGAACACTGCCACAAGATCGGCGCGGGTGGTGTGCAAACTACCGTTCGCGACTGGACGCCCGAAATCGCTCGTAAACTGCGTAGCCTGACCGACAAAACGGGCATGTTCCTCGAAGGCTCGATCGGTCTGCCGCACAGCGCCGACGAAGCCAAACGCTTCGAGCAGGAAATAAAAACGGCGAAGGAAGCAGGCGTGCTCATTTTTCGCACCGTCTGCATGAATGGTCGCCGCTACGAGAATTTTCACAGCTCTGAGGCCATTCAGGAATTCAAGAAGAACTCCGTCGCCGCCCTGAAAATAGCCGAACCCATTGTTAAAAAGCATGGCGTAAAACTGGCCGTCGAAAACCACAAGGACTGGCGCGCCAACGAACTGGCCGCTCTCATCCAGCAAATCGGCAGCGATGCCGTGGGCGTGACGCTGGATTTCGGCAATAGTATCGCGCTGCTGGAAAATCCGATGGAAGTCGTAAATACCCTCGCGCCCTTCGTGCTAAGTACCCACGTTAAGGACATGGGCGTCCGCGAGTACGAAGACGGCTTTCTGCTCTCGGAAGTACCCCTCGGCGAAGGCATTCTGGACCTACCCGAGATCGTGAAGATTTGCAAGAAACACAATCCCAATGTGAATTTTAGTCTGGAAATGATCACCCGTGACCCGCTGCAAATCCCCGTCCTGACCGAAGCCTACTGGCCCGCCATGCAGGTCGTCCCCGCCGAAGACGTCGCCGATACGCTCCGCATGGTGCGCCAGAATAAATTCAAAACCGAACTACCTACCGTTGCTCAGCTCAGTCCCGAACAGCGCCTGGCTGTGGAGGAGAAGAACAATTTGGAATCGCTGACATACAGCAAGATGAAGATGGGAATTATGTAGACTCTCGTGCTTCGACTGGTACGCCAGCCCGGATCGCTCAGCATGACAGAAGCTTTCGGTTTATTCTTGCCATTTTTAAATTAAACCGCCTCCTCAAATTTTTTTAATTGCATAATGGGAGACAGTGTGCTGTCTCGCCTAAAACCTAACAACCTAATGCCTGACAACCCAACACCTACCTTACCCGGAATAAAACTTTTCGACCTTACTGGAAAAGCCGCCATCATCACGGGTGGTTCCAAGGGCCTTGGCCTGGCAATGGCCGCCGGACTAGCCTCGGCTGGAGCCAGCGTCATGCTCGTCAACCGCAACGCCGAAGAAGGCGAGCAAGCCGCCCAACAACTCGGCGACGAATACGGCACCCAAGCCACGTCCTTCGGTGCCGACGTGACCAACGCCGACCAAACCGAAGCAATGGCCAAGGCCGCCATCGACGCTTTTGGTCGCATAGACATCCTCATAAACAGCGCGGGCATCAACATCCGCGGTGCGATCGAAGAAGTCACGCACGAAGATTTCCAGAAGGTAATGGACGTGAACGTGACGGGTACCTGGCTCTGCTGCCGCGCCGTGACGCCCTATATGAAGAAAGCCAAGAGTGGCAAAATCATCAACCTCGCCAGTACCCTGGGCATCGTGGGCCTCGCGAACCGCACGCCCTACACCGCCAGCAAAGGCGCGGTCGTGAACATGACCCGCGCCCTGGCCCTCGAATTGGCCCCCTTTGCTGTGAATGTGAACGCCGTTTGCCCCGGCCCATTCCTCACCGAAATGAACATCCCCATCGCCGATAGCCCCGAAGCCAAGAACTTCATCGTCGGCGCCACCGCCCTCGAACGCTGGGGCGAACTGGCCGAAATCCAGGGCGTGGCTCTGTTCCTGGCCAGCGACGCGGCGAATTATATGGTCGGGTCGATCATTACCGTGGATGGCGGGTGGACGGCGCGGTAGTTTGATAATTTGTCTGTAATGCGTAATATTACACATTGCGAGCAATCTTATGATTATCAGCTTCCGACACAAAGGTTTACAACTATTTTACGAAGAAGGCAAAGGATCGAAACTTCCTGCTGCGTATCTCCGAAAGATCAACCGTATTTTAGACCAGTTGGATGCAGTCACCTCCATTGACGATATTCAGCAAATGGGGTCTGGTATCCATAAGTTGACGGGCAATATGGCAAATTTCTGGTCTATTAGCGTCACGCCGAATTATCGTATAATTTTTCGATTTGAAGAAGGAGATATTCGAGACGTCGACTACATCGATTACCATTAAAAGTAAAGCAAATGAAACGTAAACTAGCACCACTGCATCCCGGTGAAGTTCTGAGAGAGGAATATATCAATGAGCGCGGCTTGACCATTACTGAGGTAGCCAAGGGCATAGGCGTTGCGCGTGGGAATCTTTCTGCCATTGTAAACGAGCGGGCAGGTATAAGTCCAGAACTAGCGGTCAAACTTTCCGAAGCGTTTGGCAATACCGCACAATTCTGGATTAATCTGCAAAAAAACTATGAGTTGTGGAATGCCGAAAAGCGAGTGAACCGATCCGAGATAAAGCATTTTTGGCTGGATGGAGAAAGTACGGATGTATCAGGACTTAGCGTATCTGCATGAGTACCTTGGGACCAAAACGTTATCGTAACCCATCTCGAACGCTGGGGCGAACTGATAGAGATTCCGGGTGATGGGCTATTTTGGCCAGCAATGCGGCAAATTAAATGGTTGGGTCGATCATTACCGTGGATGGCGGGTGGACGGCGCGGTAGTTTAGCTGAGTCATGTTTTTAAATTTGCGTCAAAAGTATTTAGATGAAGAAAATCTTAATTGAGGAGTTATCTTACCTTCTCAAAGAAGCGAAAAAAAATAGTCAACCTCAGCCCATTTTTTTTCTTGGTGCTGGCGCATCAGTTTCTGGTAATATTCCATTAGCAGGTGATATACAGAAACATATTTTAGACAAATTTTCTGATAACCCATTTGTTAGAAAATTGAAACCGGAAGAATATCAGTATGCCAAATTAATGGAGTGCCTGACACCGTTTCAAAGGAATGAGATACTAAAAACTTACATAGATAATGCGAGAATAAATGTTACGCACATATATCTTGCTCAGCTACTTAATGATGGATATGTAGA
>NZ_JBGSXF010000105.1:0-5345 GCF_041751555.1 Persicitalea sp.
AGCAGGCCTGGGCTGGGTCACGAAATTCAACAAAAGCTTCATCAACGCCGAAGCCCTCAAAGCCCAGAAGGAAAAAGGCCTGCCCCGTAAACTAGTCGGCTTTGAACTCACGGAAAAAGGCATCCCGCGCGGCCACTACGACCTTTGCACGGTAGAAGGTGAAAAGATCGGCGAAGTAACGTCCGGCACCATTTCGCCCACGCTCCAAAAAGGTATCGGCATGGGCTACGTCCCCACCGCCTACGCAAAACCCGGCACCGCAATTACCGTAAAAGTGCGGGAAAAGTTGTTGGGGGCGAGGGTGGTGAAGATGCCATTTTTTTGAGTGGCAAAGTGACAAAGCCACAGAGCGACAAAGTGCGGCCGAGTTAGGTAGCGACGAATAGATATTCTAGCGCAGCGGCGCACCGTCATCCTCTCATTCACTAATTCAAAATTGACTTTTGAAACAACTTGACGTTTGCCTTACGCCGGATTTACTGCATCTACACCGCCTGGATAACGTAGTCGTAGTCGTGGCGGATATTTTCCGGGCTACTTCCTGCATGGTGACGGGGCTGGCCCACGGCGTGGGCAGTATCACGCCCGTCGCTACGGTGGAAGAGTGCAAGGCTTTGCAGGATAAGGGGTACTTCGCCGCCGCCGAACGCAACGCCATGAAGGTGGAGGGTTTCGATCTCGACAATTCGCCGTTCAGCTATATGTCCGAAAGGCTAATCGGTTCGGATATTGCCATGACTACTACCAACGGTACGTTGTCCATTGCCAAGGCCAAGTCAGCGGCGGTAAAAGTGATGATTGGGGCGTTTTTGAATTTGGGCGCGTTAGTGAACGAACTACGCTCCGAGCAGTATGATGTGCTGGTACTGTGCGCGGGCTGGAAAGGTCGGCCCAATCTGGAAGACACGCTCTTTGCCGGAGCGGTAGCCGAGGCTTTGAAGGACGAATTCATTTTGGTAGAGGATGCTGCCCTGATGGCGCAGCGGTTGTACCAGCAGGGTAGGGGTAACTTGCTCAACTTCGTTGCTAATTCTTCGCACGTGCGGCGTTTGCAGCGGCTGGGCATTCAGAAAGACATTTCGTATTCACTGCAAACCGACCTTTACGACGTGGTACCCGTGCTGCGCGGCAGTCGGCTGGTGGCGATGCATTAGCTTTTCGGGACAAAAAATTAATAATTAAGTCCGCCCTTACGGAATGCACGGTTTTTTCGTTTCAGAAATTAGTGTCAAATCGCTTGATAAATGATTAGAATTCTTCCGGTTGGTTTTTTCCTGTGCTCGTTTCTGACTTTGTTCAATCCCGCCGAGGCGCAGGTCGTACCCAGCATCCCGCAGGCTGACACCTCGATGACCGGCCCCGACCGTGACGCTGCTGAAGCCATAAAAAAGCCGGATCAATTTGGCAAAAATATTGCCGACAGCATTCAGACCTTTGCCATTCGTACCGGAAGCGTTTCGTATTACTCTGTATGCCCCGGCAGCCGAATTGTCGTTCCGTTCACGCCGCAGGGGCCATTTAATGACGATAACTTATTTTCAGTGCAGCTCGTGGATGTCCGGGGCAACGCTGTGTCTATTTCGGAAGGGATCAAGAAAGGGCCGATCACGGCGATCATTCCGGCCGACAAACGAGGTGGGCATCTCTACCGTCTGCGGGTCGTTTCCACCAGTCCGGCAGTGGTCGGCAGCGAGGTATCGCTGCGGCTGTTGCCCACGCCGACCGCGAAGCTAGAATCGGCCGACGGATCTACTTCCTCGCGCATCATGCCCGGTCAGGACGCGCAGTTGCGGGTTGTTTTTACAGGGTCGGGTCCGTGGTCGTTCCAGTTGTCGGACAGCACGATGATCACCGAGACGGTTACCAATCCCTACTACCTTTCTACAAAACTCGAAAAGATCACGACCTACAAACTGCTGGGCGTGGCTAACGCCTGCGGCAGCGGTACGGTGGACGGCAGCGTTATCGTCAACGTGGACGCCAACCCCGAACCACGCCTGGCCCTAAAAGACCCTGACAAGGGTTACCGCGTGTGTACCAACACGCCTTTTCAGGTGAATTTCAGCGCGACGGGAGCCTACAAGGCGGGTAATAATTTTCTGGTGCAGATTTCTGACAGCAAGGGCGCTTTCAAAAACATTACTTCCGGCGACACTACCGCCCCAATCATGGCCCGCGTTCCGCCCGGTACCGCGATGGGCGACTACACGCTACGCATCATCTCCACCTCGCCCCGGCTGGTCAGCGACAGTACCCGCATCACCATCGCTGCCCCCACGCAAACCGTGCTGCGCCGGGATTCGGTTAAGTTGAAAGAAGGCGGTAGCGCCGATCTTTCTTTACAGTTTCAAGGCGGCGGGCCGTGGTTTGTATTGCTTTCGGATGGTACTTACGAAAACAACATCTTAACCTCTCCTTACAACATCAAGGTATCGCCCTACAATACCACCAACTACACAATCACGTCGGCAGGTGGCTTGTGCGGCGTGGGTACTTTCAGCGGTAACGCCTATGTATCGGTGGACGTGCCGCCTTCCGATATCGCGATAGGGAATCCTTCGCAGACTCTGATCTGCTCAGGGGGCGAAATCTCCCTGCCGTTCACGACAACGGGCCGGTTCTACGCCGCTAACAAATTCATCGTGCAGGTCTCCGATAGCACGGGACGCTACGTGGACATGCCTACCACGGGTAAGGAAAGTCCGCTGAAGGCGAAAATAACGCCCCCCACCATGCGCGATACCGTCGCCACTTACAATCTGCGCATCGTGGCCACCGCGCCGGGAGTAGCCAGCGGGGCTCGGGAAATTCAGATCGTCGCCCCTGACATGGCCGTGGGCGAGGTTTCGGGCCGGGGAGCCATCACGCCGGGTAACTCTACGCGCATCCGGCTCAAATTCAAGAATGGCCTGCCGCCCTGGTCGTTCACGCTTTCGGACGGCTCCTCCGTATCGGGTACTTTTCTGAACCCGTACCTGATTTCGGTTTCGCCGAAAACTACTACCGACTTTACGATTAGTTCGCTGAAAAACGCCTGCGGTACGGGGACCAGCAGTGGTTCGGCGAGGGTGGTTGTGGACAATTAATCAAGGGGTCAATGATTAAAGTACAAGGATTAATGGCTAACTTCAAAAGACGCTAAGGGCTAGCTGTTTGTAAAGACAAAGTTGTTGAACGCAGCTCATCACTTCAAATTCGCATTAACCTTTGACCCTTTTCAAGCGATGCAGGTTTTCCAGCGAGAATTTCGTTTGCCCGCTTTTCCTCGAGGTTTTCACCTGATTACCGAACGGGTGGAGCGGGAAATGCCTGAATTACGATCCCTTAGGGCCGGGATTTTGCACGTTTTTATCAAACATACTTCGGCAAGCCTGACGATCAATGAGGATGCCGACCCTACCGTGCGTAAAGATTTCGAGAGTCATTTTAACCAAATGGTACCCGAAGAGGCTCCTTACTACATCCACAACTACGAAGGCAGCGACGATATGCCCGCGCACTTGAAAGCGTCGATTCTGGGTAGTTCTGTGAGTATTCCGGTTACCGACGGGCGACTCAACCTCGGTACTTGGCAGGGCATCTACCTTTGCGAACACCGCGACCGGGCGGCGGGTCGTAGCTTGGTGCTGACGTCTTATGGGATGTAAGGTTAGGGATTCCTACCTTTGTCCTAAACTGGACATCCAACGTCCATACCGGGCCGCCGGGTGGTCCAATATCCAAAATCATTTTTAGCTTGGAAAAGAACGATAAGATTTACATCGCCGGACACCGGGGCATGGTGGGCTCGGCTATTTACCGCAAGTTGAAGGCGGAAGGCTTCACGAATTTCGTCGTCCGCACCTCCACTGAACTGGACCTGCGCGAGCAGGTGGCTACACGGAAATTCTTTGAAGAGGAACGACCCGATTACGTATTTTTGGCGGCGGCCAAAGTAGGCGGGATTATGGCCAATAACATCTTCCGCGCTGAGTTTCTGCTGGAAAACCTGCAAATTCAGAACAATGTCATCGACAGCGCCCATCGGTCGGGTGTCAAGAAATTAATGTTCCTGGGATCGTCCTGCATTTATCCCAAAATGGCCCCGCAGCCGTTGCGCGAGGACTACCTGCTCACTGGAACGCTCGAACCTACCAACGAACCCTACGCTATTGCCAAAATCGCGGGCATCAAGCTCTGCGAAGCCTACCGTAGCCAATACGGCAGCCATTTCATCTCGGTCATGCCGACCAATCTCTACGGCCCCAACGACAACTATGACCTTGAAAACTCGCACGTGTTGCCCGCCATGATTCGGAAATTCCATGAGGCCAAAGTCGAGGGGAAACCTGCCGTGGAACTGTGGGGAACTGGCTCGCCGCGTCGCGAATTTCTGCACGCCGACGACCTGGCTGACGCCTGCTACTTTCTGATGCAGCACTACGATGAATCCGAACTGGTGAATGTTGGCACGGGCGACGACTTGACCATCAAGTCTTTGGCTGAGTTGATTAAAGAGGTAGTGGGTTACGAAGGCGCAATTAATTGGAATACCGACAAGCCGGATGGCACGCCTCGCAAGCTGATGGATGTAGGTAAGCTCCACGGCCTGGGCTGGCGACATACAACGGATATCGAAGAAGGCATCCGGGCGACTTACCAGGATTTTTTGCAAAGAATTGAATCGTACGCAGTTTAGTGCTGCCCAGCCGAAGGTTGAGAAATAGGGAACGCAAACCTAATAATAGTGGGCAAAATCAGGTTTTTGCCCATTATTATTTCACTTTTGAATATTATTCCTTCATTAATTAGTAATAATATTCTGGAAACTAACTAGCTTTGCGGCACTTTTAATTGCTTCAATTTTAATCCGTGCCAAGCTAATGTCTTCCAACCTGAAACTCGATCAAATTGATCGGAAGGTGCTCGAAATATTGCAATCGAACGCCAAAATCACCAACGCACAGTTGTCCAAAGAAATCGGTCTTTCTCCTGCCCCCACGCTTGAGCGTGTCAAAAAACTCGAACAGGGAGGAATTATCAAAAGTTATCACGCCCAACTTGACCCCGCCAAGGTAGGTCTCGGCGTAACGACCTTTGTCCAAATCTCGCTAACGGGTCATAAAAAAGTAACTACCGACTCATTCGTGGCTACGGTGAACATCATTCCCGAGATCATCGAGTGCCACCACATTACGGGTACGGGTGATTTCTTGCTGAAAGTCATTTCGCAGGACATCAGTTCTTACCAGAAACTGATGCTCGAAACGATTAACGAAATCGAGGAAGTGGCGAACACGACGACGATGGTCATCATGTCCACCTTTAAGGATAGTAAGCTGCTGCCCATTCCCTGATCTATTCAA
>NZ_JBGSXF010000106.1:0-3563 GCF_041751555.1 Persicitalea sp.
CGTAATCCACGACGTACTCGGTGAAGTTGGCGATCTTGTTCTGGCTGAACGTCGCGTTGGCGTTCCACTTCCAGGCGCGGTTCAGCGCGATGCCGCCTTCCAGTTCCAGTCCCATGCGGTAGCTGTTCGGCACGTTCACGCGGATGGAATTGCCTGTATCGTTGACCTGTCCGGTCAGCACGAGTTGGTTTTTGTAATCCATGAAATAGTAGTTGGCCGCGAACGCCAGCTTGCTGCTTTGGATGCGGAAACCCGCTTCCAGGTCGCGCAGCGTTTCGGCTGCGGGCTGGATGTCGCGCGTGGATTCCGTGAAGTCGTCGCGGTTGGGTTCGCGGTTGCCGATGCTGTACGAGGCGTAGGCCGTGCTGAGCTCCGAGATTTGGTAGTTTAGTCCGGCTTTGGGGTTGAAAAAAGTGTAGGATTGATCAAAATCCTGCTGTCGTCGCTGGTTGTCGTCGCCCAGAATCTTGTGCTGTACCTGCCGCACCTGCACATCGCCGAAGGCGTTCAGCTTTTCCGTGAATTGGTAATAGACTTTTCCGTAAAGATTGAAGTCGGTTTTGGTACCATTATTCTCATAGTACCGCTGCCGAATGCTGCTATTCCCGGCGTAACGCGCCCAAATTACCTGGCCGTAGTGGTCGCCGTCGTACTTGTTCAGCCCGCCGCCAAAGTTGGCCGTGACTTTCTTGAAACTGTTGTAATCTAACGAGAAAGTGGTGCCGTAAAAGTAATTGTCGAGCCAGCGGCGACGAATCAGATCGGTGCGGGTGATGGTATCGCTGCCTACGACCACGTTCGGGATTTTATAGTTTTTAAGTTTGTCGTCGTCGCGGTATTGCTCAAAGTACCCCAGCCCGCGCACCACGAATCCGTTCACATTCAGCGTCAGGTTTTTATTCAGCGTGTGCGACGAAACGAGCTGGTAGTGATCCTGCTGGTAGTTGTCCACTTCGTTGTCGTAGAGGTACGAATTGTAGGTGCGACTGTCGGAGTTGAGCAGATTCTGCGCGTCACGCTCGTTGAGGCCATTGCGCTCGATGTAGGCCAACATCCCCTCGCGGTCACCCCACACCCGCGACTCGGGCGAGCCGTTCCACGATTGGTAGGTGACTTCTTTGCCCGAAAAAACGTTGAGCCGCACGAAACTTTTCTTGCCAAAGTACCCCCCCGAAAGGTAATAGGAGCGCAAATCACTACGGGCGCGGTCCACGAAACCATCGGACTTCACCTGCGATAGCCGGACGTCCACCGTAAACTTGCCATTGAGCAGACCCGTTCCGGCTTTCACGGTATGCTTGCGGGTGTTGAACGAGCCGTAGGAATTGAGCAGTTCGGCGTAGGCTTCGCGGCGGAACTCGTTGGTACTCACGTTGACCGTCGCGCCGAAAGCCCCGGCCCCGTTGGTGGAAGTACCCACACCGCGCTGGATTTGGATGCTGCTCACCGACGAGGCAATATCGGGCATATTGACCCAAAAGACGCCCTGACTTTCTGCGTCGTTGTAGGGAATGCCGTTGACCGTAACGTTGATTCGCGTGGCGTCGGTACCCCGGATGCGGATGCCCGTGTAGCCTACGCCCGCGCCCGCGTCGCTGGTGCTGACGAGCGAAGGCGTGAAGTTGAGCAGCACGGGCAGGTCTTGCCCGAGATTCTGCTTCTCGATGGCCTCGGCGGTCACGTTGGAATAGGCCATGCCGCTTCGGTCGGTGACGCGCGTCGCGCTGACGATGACTTCATCGGCATTGAAAACTGAGCGTTTGAGCAGAATGGTCAGTTCCTGGGGGAAGGTTCGGGTGGGTACTTCGACGGTTTCGTAGCCGACAAAGGAGATTATGATATTTTCGACGTTGGCAGGAACGCTCGTCAGCGTAAAGCGTCCGCTGGCGTTGGTCGTGGTACCTCGGTAGGCTCCGGCGCGGACAGTAGCGCCCGGCAGCGGGCTACCGTCTTCGGCATCGTTGACTTGCCCGCTGAATGTTTGCTGGGCGATGGCAGAAAGGCTGAGTCCCAAAGCAAGGAAACAAGCCGAAAGATAGGTCGTAACTTTTCGCATGGCGAATGAAAGTTGACGATAGGCTAGGGGCCAAACCCATCTTGGGTTGAAAAAATATTAAATAAAATTGAGCGGCTTCCAACCCGAGGGAACTTGGTTTTGTTGTGAAAACAGAAGGTAAGAAATCACTTTTCTCGACTTCTGGGCCTGGCCAGGCGGTTCACGCGGATTGGATTTTCGTCTCTTCCCTTCGCCGGAATTACCCGAATCAGGTTCAATGGGTATGATCTCAGCCCGTTCGGTAGGGCACCCCTTATGAGATTTACTGGCGGCAAAGGTACAAGTTTTCATTTTTATAAAACCAAAAAATCATGGCAAATCTGATAAATGGCCTTCACCACGTGACCGCTTTGGCCAGCAACGCACAGCGTAACGTCGATTTCTACGTCGGCATTTTAGGTTTGAGGATGGTCAAGAAAACCGTCAATTTCGATGCGCCCGATGTCTATCACCTCTATTACGGCGATGAAGTCGGCTCGCCAGGTACTATTCTGACGTTTTTTCCCTACGCCGGATTGGTGCGCGGTCGCAAAGGCATCGGCCAACTGACCTACACGGCATTTTCCATTCCCACGGTGTCGCTGAGTTACTGGATGGATCGGCTGACGGAATTCAACATTCCGTTTTCCGGCCCGCACAACCGCTTTAATGAAAACTACCTCCGCTTCGAGGACTACGACGGCATGGGCGTGGAACTAGTCGCCACTTCATCGGACAACCGTCCCGGCTGGGACAATGGCAAAATTCCGGCGGAATACGCCGTGCGCGGCTTTCACACTGTATCGCTCAACGAGCGCAATGTCGATCGCACCGTAGCGCTGCTGACCGACCCGATGCAACATACACTGGTAGCTGAGGAAAACGGCATCTTCCGCTTCCAGGCTGGCGAAGGTGGGCCGGGTAATTTTGTAGACGTAGTGCATTCGCCCCAGGACGTGCGGGCCTTGCAGGGCGCGGGGTCGGTGCATCACGTGGCTTTCTCGACCGACACCGACGAAACGCAACTCGAAATCCGCGAGCAACTTCTGTCAGCAGGTTACCAACCCACCGAGGTACTGGATCGGCAGTATTTTCATAGCATCTATTACCGAGAGCCAGGCGGCATTCTGTTCGAGATTGCGACTAACCCGCCAGGCTTCGCCGTGGACGAAGCCCTGGACGCACTGGGTACTTCGCTCAAACTACCCGAGTGGTACGAGCCGCGCCGCGTGAAGATCGAGGCGGCGTTGCCGGAGTTGGTGTTGTAATGAGGTCTTCGGCCGCCAGGCGGCCCTGTCCGCTCATACTGACAATTGCCCTTTGTCAGTCTGAGCGGAGCCGAAGACTGCTTGGCGGTCGAAGACAGTCCATCCGTTAATTCAGGAAAACTTAAAAAAACATGAACCTACAACACAACCCAAACAACACAGCCACAAAAGGTGCATCGCTGGAAACAGCTAAAAAAGTAGTACTTATGCTGCACGGGCGCGGGGCATCGGCGCAGGATATTTTATCGTTGACCGACTAC
>NZ_JBGSXF010000107.1:0-5379 GCF_041751555.1 Persicitalea sp.
GGGCTTGTTCTTGATTTGTACCGAAATCCGTTGATCCAGTACCTGCTGCGCCATGCCATCGCGGGCCAGCGACAGGCTCGCAAAGGCCAGCACGAACGCGCATTGCAGGCAGGCAATGCCCATCATACGGTTCGGTTTTGAAAATAATCGTAGTAAGTCTTGCATAAGGGTTTGGGTTTGGTTTAAAGAAAGGTTAAATACTACAGCCGGAACCTGACACCACGATTCGAGTCCCGAAAACCTCGTAAGTCGCGCCAATGGTCTGGCAGATGATGTCGAGTTTACGGAAAAGTGGCTCGTCGCCAAGTGGGGCGGTTATATTGCAATTTTTCAAGTTCTCCTGGTTGAATTCTATCTTCACACCGTAAGAATCTTCCAGCGTTTGGAAGACGTCCGCCACGGCAGTGTTCCGAAAGTTGAAATCGGGATGATTCTGCGGGGTACTTAGGAGATCGGGTTTAGGGACATAACTGGTCGCGAAAACTTTTTTCGAGGCGTCATAACGTACTTGCTGGTTGGCAGTTAGTTCCACCATTTCCTCGGGTTGGCCTCGTTCCAAATCCCGGAATTTTGCCAGCGTGAACACCTTTACTTTGCCCGTCTTTACCTCTACGCTCGGCGAGGTGTCGCCCGCGAAGGCATCGATGGTGAAGCTCGTCCCAACTACCTGGGTCACCAGGTTATTGGCAAAAACGATGAAGGGCCGAGCGTCATCTTTCACGACCTCAAAGTATCCCTTTCCTGACAAAAAGACTTCTCGTTTGCCCCCGGTAAAAGGACGTTTAAAGCTTAGGCGACTTCCGGGAAACAGAACTACCTGACTGCCATCGCTGAATTGTACTGCTTGATTTTTATCGCTATCGTTCGTCCTCTCCGTCAAGGGGACGCGGGTGTTTGCTATCTGTCCGGCGTAGCTGGCGGGATCTTTCTCCCCGTTTCCGAGTGCAAGCCAGCCCACGCCCAGCACGACCAGCCCAATGGCGGCGACCGAAAGCCATCTCCAAAGCGCGAACGTGTTCCTGGGTATCAGGGGCAGCATTCCTTCACTTTCTGGGTAGGCAAGGTTCGCCGTTTCTTCATTGATAATCGCCCACATCCGGCGGCCCTGTTCGTCGGAAGGCACTGATTGCGATTCGTGCAGAGTCAGGAAAAGTGACTGAGCCGCCGCCAACACCGGGCTACGCTCGGGGTAGCGTTTCAGGAAACTTTGCCAGAATTCATTTGCTTCTGCTTCGGGAGGGGCAGAAAGTACCCACGCACGAAAATGCTCGTCGCAGATGAAATCTTCCACACTAAATAAAATGTACTTTTCCAACGATTGAGGATTGCCGGGTTAATTGATCGCTATCGGTTCTGTTTGCATAAAGACAGCAATTTGAACTTTGACCCAGTCGAAGTACTATTTTTCACCAAAAAGTTAACATTCGACCTTTTTGATGTTGGAAAGAATTCTTGACAAGAAGTTGATTTTCAAGAAAATAGAAGAAAAAACAGAGCCATACCCAAACACACTTTAAGGAGGCTGGTACTAGAGCGGAGCGTTGTCATGGCGTTGAAGAGCGTGTTGCGAACGGTTTTTTCAGTAATGCCCATAATGAGGGCGATCTCGTCGGTATCGAAGTTTTCGTAGTAGCGCAGCATCACCACTTCGCGTTGCCGCTTGGGGAGTTCTGCAACGATGGCTTTCAGGCGACGGGTCAGGAGTGGTTCATCGCTCCCAAGCAGGAAATCAGGAGATTGAGAGAGGTGCCCGTTGTCCTCGGATACCAAAAATATGTCCTGACTCTGGGTGCGTTGTTCCCGCTGCGAGATACGGCGAATGTTGCGACGCAGGCAGCGGAAGAGGTAAAACTTAATATTATCGACTTGGGACAAATTTTCGCGGGTACGCCATAGACTGATGAATAAGTCCTGTATGGCGTCTTCCGTGAGGGAAACGTCCGTCAGGAACTGTTTACCGTAGGAATAGAGCTGCCCATAGTGCAACTCGAATATCCTGGCAAATGCCGCCCGGTCGCCTGCCCGGAACTTGTCCCAGATTTCCAGATCGTTTGGTAAACTTGCTTTCAATTTGAGCTGATTGGTAAAACATTGAAAATGTACACAAATATACAATAAGAATGCTACAAACGTTGGGTCAGATTGGGCCGATAATCGTCTTGATTTTAGAAAAAATCGACTTTCTCAATGGGTAATTAACAAGTATTCTTCCTTTTTCCAGAAACAGCCGTCCCCGCTATCCAAACCCTGAACAAGCAATTTTTTAATCTCAATTTTCTCCATGAATTCCAATAAAGATTCCCGCCGCCAATTTATCAAAAAAACCTCTGGACTGGCCCTCGCCGCTTACCTGCCGTCGCTATACGCCAGCGCTTACGATAAAATGAACGACCCTTTTCCCTTCGGCACCGAGCGCGGCAAGCCGCTCGACGCCTGCGCCACGGGTGAGTGGTGGAATTGGAAGGGCGACGAGCAAATGAGCCGCTTTATGCAGACGCGGGCACGGTCGAAGGTCATTGCCTATGCCGTGTATACCCATGACCGGGGTGTACTAAAAATGACTGCGCAGCTTTTTCCGCTCTACCCGAATGAACCCGACACTGTGACATTGGAGATAAAGCAAAAGGGTAAGTGGAAGAAAATTGCAAAAGAAAAAATCGTGTATCCCGGTTGGAGTGCCCATTTTGGGGTCGAGAAATGGGATGACACGGCGGAAGTACCCTACCGCGTGAGCCTGGGCAAGCAAGCAAGCTTCGAGGGGATGATCCGGCCCGACCCTATCAATAAGGATGAGATCAAAATTGCGACGATGTCGTGCAATTCGCCGCGCGACGAAACGGTTGAGAAACGGAACGAGTACATCGAGAACCTGAGGCACCACGACCCCGATATCCTGTTTTTTGCGGGCGATCAGTCGTACATCCACCAATATCACACCTACGGCATTCTGCTGTTCGGGGTGCAGTTTGCCGACATTATGAAAGATCGCCCTGTGATAATGATTCCCGACGACCACGACGTGGGGCAGGGTAACTTCTGGGGCGCGGGCGGCGGCGTGGCCGACTCCCCGGCGGGCGACACGGGCGGTTACTACTATCCGGCAGAGTACGTCAAGATGGTGGAACGCTGCCAAACCTGGCACCTGCCCGATGCCTATGACCCGACGCCCATCAAGCAGGGTATCGGGGTGTACTACACCAATCTGAAAATCGGCGGCGTAGATTTCGCCATCATCGAAGACCGCAAATTCAAAAGCGGGCCAAACGGAAATATCCCCAAAATGGGGCCACGCCCCGACCATATCGTGGACCCGGCTTACGACCGCAAAGCCGTGGACTTGCCCGACCTGGAATTACTCGGCGAGCGGCAAATTAAGTTTTTGCATGAGTGGGGGCAAAACTGGGAAGGAGCCGAAATGAAGGCGGTTCTGTCCCAAACGGCCTTTTGCGGGGCCGTGCACCTGCACGGCAGCATGGACAATCGTCTGCTAGCCGACCTCGACTGCAACGGCTGGCCCCAAACGGGCCGCAACACTGCCCTGCGCGAACTGCGCCGCTGCGGGGCCACGCACCTCTGCGGCGACCAGCACCTGAGCGTCATCGTGAAGCACGGCATCGACGCCTACCGCGACGGGCCGATGTCGTTCACCAACCCGGCCCTGGTCAACACCATCTATGGCCGCTGGTGGTGGCCGCTCGACGAAAAGACGGGTGGCGGCCCCAAAATCGACAGCCCGCTCCCCTGGACGGGCGACTACGAGGACGGCCTGGGTAACAAGATCACAATGTACGCCTACGCCAATCCCAAAGAAAAGGATGGCAAAGAACTCAACGACAACAACAACCGCAAGGACCGCGCCGACGGCTACGGCCTGGTGCGCTTCAACAAAAAAACCCGCATGATTACGCTGGAATGCTGGCCCCGCTTCGCTAACGCTTCGTCGGGCAAGGGGCAGTTTCCCGCCTGGCCGCGCACCTTCGCAATGGCCGAGAACGATGGCCGGAAGATCACGGGCTACCTGCCAACCTTAAAGTTTGCCACCGAAAATCCGGTGGTGCAGGGAATTGACGAGGCTTCGGGGGAGATTTTGTACACTGAACGTGTGAAAGGAAAAGAGTATCGTCCGAGGGTATTTGGCAGCGGGAGTTTTACCGTGAAAGTTGGAAAGGATAAGCCAGAGAAAATAGTTGGGGATACTGTAAAAGCGGGGGAGGGGACTATTGACGTGAAGGTGTAGGGCGATTTTGGACATTTTATGCCATTAGAAATTATTATCCCTGTAATTTGGAACGAGAAGTTCTAATTTGCAAGGATGATAACAAGAAAAGTACGAAAAGAGGTGGAAAAAGCACTTGACCGCCAACCAATATTATGAAGAATCTTTATTGTGGCATTATAGCTACTTTGCTTCTGTATTCTTGTCTAAAAAAACAAGAGGATCGCGACGAAACGATCTTTAATCAACAATTTTATTCAGTATTAAGCTTTTTGATTGAAACACGACTAAGAAATGTTTCGGTAGTTAAAAGCACAACAACTCCGGTTTATAGAAAAGAAGATCTGTTTAAAGATTTGGCCACGACTCTTCATCCGTTTCACCGAATACTAGCGACTCTTATGATGATTATTTATTCGATTTTCTTGTAGATAGAGAAGTAATGGATACTCGCGAGGCCAGCTATATGTACGGGAGCATTGACTCAACCCAGATTTTTAATATCGATTCGACCAAAATCAATCTACCTATAATTTCATCAGAAAAGCTCAATGAGATTTTGTATCCGAAAAATAATGACAGCGGAATCCTGGATATTTACAAAGGGTACGACAATGTTAGGAGGATATATGGTCGTGGCTATACCATGCAAGTACTTACTCCCGTTTTCAACAGTGACTATTCTGTGGCGATTATTTCAATTAACTACTTCTGGGGTCCCATGATTGCGAATGGGCGGTGCTTTATATTGACAAAAGAGAAAAATAAGTGGGTAATAAATCAAGACTTTGAAAGCTGGGGAACCTAGTCTCTTGCTGCGTAGTATATCCGACTGTAAGGTGTAAGAAATCAGAAGGCTCCTGTTTCAATTAGGAGCCTTCTTTATTACGGAGACTAAACACTCTCTCTACCTCCTCCGACTCCCCGAATAAGTCATCGCTTCCCCTTTGCCAAAACCATAGCTAAACCCTAACGTCACAAACCGCCCCCGTTGCCCGAAATCGTACAGGTAGAAATTCGATCGCTCGATCACACTTTCCTGGATGCGGGACGCGAATATGTCGCGCACGCCCAGATTGATTACGGCTTTACCGCCTTTCAGCTTTTTCCGCAAGCCGAGGTCTGCGAAAGCGTAGCCGGAAACCCGACTCTGCACTGTGCGG
>NZ_JBGSXF010000108.1:0-5404 GCF_041751555.1 Persicitalea sp.
ATCTCAAGCCGGAGTATTCTTATAATACCGAACTATCGGTAGAGCAATGGTTTGGCAAATTATTGAAATTCAACGGTACTGTCTTCCATTCCTGGCTGCGCGACGCACTGGTGCTTGCTCCCTACACGTTCAACGGCCGCGACAGCATCACCTACAACGGTCAACTGAGCCGCGTGACCGCCAACCAGAACCAGCAGCGCGCGTATGTCCAGGGAGTTAGTCTGGAATTGAACGCCTACCCTGCCTCCAACTGGCGGTTGCAGGCGATTTATAATAAGACCAAAGGCCGCGTGCTAGAAGTTGACGACAGCCGGACGCCACTCGACCACATTCCGCCTGCGTATGGCAAGTTTAGTGTGCAGTGGCAGCGCGGGCCGTGGCGGGTGGAGAGTTTCAGCTTGTACAACGGCTGGAAGCGAATCGCGGATTACCGCCTCAACACCGAGGATAACGAGTCCGGCGCCACGCCCGACGGTATGCCCGCCTGGTACACATTGAATCTGAGGGCCTCTTACCGTCTGGCTTCTCATTTCACGATTCAGGCTTCGGCCGAGAACATCACGGACGTCAACTACCGCACTTTCGCCAGCGGCGTGAGTGCCGCCGGGCGTGGCTTCATCGTGGCATTGCGGGGGAATTTCTAGAGACTTTTGAGAGGATTACGCTCTGATTTTGTTGTAAAGGCATTGCTACATCTCCATAATGAAGAAAGATATCTCCTTTTTGCCCGTCGAGGGCGTCCAAGTCGCCATCGTGCGCAAGATCAACGAACTGAATGCAGAAGAATGGCACGTGGTGCTCATCAACCGCAACGCCGCGCCGATCGACAACGTTTTCGTGACGTCTAAGGGCTACAGTAGCCCCGAACTCCATGAGGACGGCAGCCAGAAAACCTCCACGCTCCGGCACTTTTTTCCCGAAGTACTGCCCGGCAATAATGTCATTGTCGAGCCGATCATGCCGGAAGTCTTTGCCCTCACCAATGAGTACTGGGTCAGCTATTTCATTGGCAAACAGGTTTACGATAAAAAGTTTATCTTCGTGCCAGACAGCATCGTTCCCGACCACCTGAGCGAAATCGACGTTCTGGGGTTGGAAGGCGTGCTGCACAGATAATTTTGAATGAGTGATTGATAGAATGATAGAATGTTGCTTTCGCCTGCATTCTTCTATTCACTCATTCACTCATTCTCTCATTCAAAATTGAGAATGTCCCCAGAATTCCGACGCCGTATCCGTAATTTGCTTTTGCTCGATATTGAGACTGTGGCTTCCCACGCGTCCTACGAGCAACTCGACGAGCGGATGCAGGCGCTTTGGAACAAGAAGGCGGCCCGACTGCGTAAGCCCGAGGACGAGCGTACCGACGCCGAGATGTTTTACGGACAGGGCGCGATTTACGCCGAGTTCGGTCGGGTGGTGAGCATTGGGTTCGGTGGTTTTTATTGGAATGAGGAAGACGAGTTGGGTTTCAAAGTCCGATCGTTTTCAAATCCTGATGAAACTGCCCTTTTGCGGGAGTTCAAGGAACTGGTAGAAAAGTACCCCGCCGACCAATTGGTGTTGTGCGCCCATAATGGCAAGGAATTTGATTTCCCTTACCTGTGCCGCCGAATGTTGATTCATGGTATCGAACTACCCCGCGCCATGCAACTCGCGGGCAAGAAACCCTGGGAAATTCTGCATCAGGACACGCTGGAACTCTGGAAATTCGGCGATTACAAGAATTACACCGGTCTGGACTTGCTGGCCGCCGTGTTCGGCATCGCTAGCAGCAAAAATGAAATGAGTGGCGCCGAAGTGACGCCCACCTATTACGAACAAAAAGACATCAAAAAAATAAATCGCTACTGCCGCGAAGACGTTGTGGTGCTGGCACAGTTATACTTATGTCTGCATAGCCAAAAGATGGTAGCTGACGAAAACATCATCCGGGTGGAGTGAAGGGTTGTTTAATCGTGTAATCGTTGAATTGTTTAAGCGATTGACGCGAAAACATCGTTCTGAGCAAAATTAAAAATTTGCTTCCACCCAATTTTTAATTTATAAAAACCAAAGAAATAATAAGGCTGCGGCTGACGTCTCATCGGTGATTAAAAAAAACCCGATGGACCTAGCTAACCGCCAAAATCAAATACATGCGTTCAAAAAAACAACCCCAAAGGGAGCCGAAGGAAAAGAAATCGGGCTCTCATAGCAATCATAATCTGTTGTCCTTTGTGGACAAGCTAACAACCGAAGTTGCCGCTTTCTTCGAGGCCAATGGCGGCGAAACATTCCGCATCCAGGAGGTTCACGACCATTTTGGTGCCCACGACAAGAAACTACGCAATCTGCTCAACGACACCATCCACGAGTTGGAGGAGGAAGGCAAATTGCGTCGCTACTCCGGCAACACCTACGGCGCTAACGCCGCTACGCCCGAGGCGGCCCTGGTCGGTAAAGTCGATCACGTCAATCGAAATTTTGCCTTCGTCGTTATCGACGGGCGCGACGACGATATTTACGTCGAGACCGAAAACCTGAAAGGCGCGATGGACACCGACACCGTTCGACTGGAAGTCATCCGCGAAGGCGGCGGTCGGGACGGCAAGCGCACCGAAGGCCGCGTAGTGGAGGTACTTGAACACGGGCGGCCCGAGGTAGTGGGCGTGATCGAGATTTGGCCTAAGTACGCTTTGGTCGAGCCGGATCACCGCAAAATATATGACCCGATTCATATTCCGATCGAAGATATCGGTGAGGCCAACGACGGCGAGAAGGTTATCGCCCTCATCGAGCAGTGGCCCACCCGTACGCGCAAGCCCGAGGGAAAAATCATTGAAGTACTCGGCAAAGCAGGCGAGAACAACGCCGAAATGCACGCCATTCTGGCTGAATTCGGCTTACCTATACATTTCCCAAAACAGGTCGAGCGAGAGGCAGAGGCTATTCCGGAGAAAATTCCCCAAAAGGAAATCGCCAACCGCCGCGACATGCGCGAGGTAGCGACCTTTACCATCGACCCCGCCGACGCCAAGGACTTCGACGACGCGCTGTCGGTTCAGTACCTCGACAACGGAAACGTCGAAATTGGCATCCACATCGCCGATGTGAGCTATTACGTGCGACCCGACACCGAACTGGAAAAAGAAGCCTACCGCCGCGCCACATCGGTGTATTTGGTGGATCGCACCGTGCCTATGCTGCCCGAAAAACTTTCCAATGGCCTCTGCTCGCTGCGGCCTAACGAGGACCGACTGTCATTTTCCGCTGTTTTCGAAATGACCTCGCGCGGCAAACTCGTTGGGGAGTGGTTTGGCCGCACGGTCATTCACTCCGATCGCCGTTTCAGCTACGAGGAAGCCCAGCAAGTCATCGAAACCGGGGCGGGCGATTACCCCGAAATCCTGACCATGTTGAATAATCTTGCCAAAATCCTGCGCAAGGAACGCTTTAAGAAGGGCGCGATCAACTTCGAGACCATCGAGGTCAAGTTCCGTCTGGACGAGAACGGCAAGCCGCTGGGGATTTACCAAAAGGAGCGCAAGGACTCTAACAAACTCATCGAGGAATTCATGCTGCTGGCCAACCGCCGTGTGGCCGAGTACGTCTATGGCCTGTCAAAAGGAAAAAAGAAGAACACGATGGTTTATCGCGTCCACGAGGCCCCCGACCCCGAGCGCCTGAAAAGCTTCGCGACCTTCGTATCCAAGCTGGGCTACAAAGTGGAGGTCGACGAGGAGAAGGAAATCGCCAAATCCATGAATCACATGCTGGAAGAAGTGGAAGGCAAGCCTGAGCAAAATCTCGTAGAATCGCTGGCCGTGCGCACGATGTCCAAGGCTCGCTACACCACCGACGACGAAGGCCACTTCGGCCTGGCCTTCCAGCGCTACTCGCACTTCACCTCGCCCATCCGCCGCTACCCCGACGTGATGGCCCACCGCCTGCTCCAACATTACCTCGACGGCGGCGCATCGCCCGCTTGTGAACCCTACGAGGAAGCCTGCAAGCACTCCTCCGAGCGCGAGCGCATGGCCGCCGAGGCCGAGCGCGCCTCGATCAAGTACAAGCAGGTCGAGTATATGAGCATGATGGACCACAGCCAGGAATTCGACGGCATCATCACGGGCGTCACCGATTTCGGCATTTTCGTTGAAATCACCGCCACGGCCTCCGAGGGGCTTATCCGCATGTCTGACCTCAGCGGCGATTACTACGAATTCGATAAGGAAAACTACCGCCTTATCGGACAGCGCAGCAAGAAATTCTACACCTTCGGCGATAGCGTGAAGGTAAAAGTAAAAGACACCAACCTCGCCAAGCGCAGCATGGATCTCCTCCTGGCCGATAGCCCCGACTCGCACTCTCGCAGCCGACGTAATGAGGCTACGAAGTCATCGTCCAAGCGTAGCAACCAGCGCAGCATCGGGGCCACACGGCAGAAGAAGCGGGCCGGGAGTTCGGTGCCGATGCCGAAGAAGAAGGGTCGGGGGCGGCGGTAAAACGGTTGTTCACTGGTTCTAACTGGGCAACCTCAATAGGGGTAGTGGAAGTCTGAAAAGTAGTATAGTAGTCGATTTTCCTTTTTGTCGGGAACAAATATGATTGCTACTTCTATGAACCTACTTCGCAAACTTCTCTGTCTTGTCTTTTTACTGTCCGCATCGGGCACTTTGTACGCCCAACCCAAAGCTCCCAAACCCTCCGACTGGATTCAGCTCTTCAACGGCAAAGACCTCACGGGCTGGGATGTCAAGATCGCGGGCTACGCGATGAACGACAACTACAAAAACACCTTCGTGGCCGAGGACGGAATGATGCGCGTGAAATATGATGGTTACGACCGGTTCGACGGGCGGTATGGCCATATTTATTACAAGCAACCCTACTCTTATTATCGTCTGCGGTTTGAGTACCGCTTTCTGGGCGAGCAGTTGCCCGGCGGCGACGCGTGGAACGTCCGCAATAGCGGCGTGATGCTGCACTCGCAATCAGCGGCAAGTTTGGGGAAAGATCAGACCTTCCCGGTCTCGCTGGAAATGCAGTTTTTGGGTGGCCTGGGCAGCGGCGAGCGAGCCACGGGAAACCTTTGCTCGCCCGGTACCATCGCCAACATCAACGGCAAGCTGGACATGGCGCATTGCATCAATTCATCTTCCAAAACCTACGAAGGCGATCAGTGGGTAAAGGGCGAGGCCATCGTGTACGCCGATTCCATTATTTATCACATCGTTGAAAGCGATACGGTACTCACCTACACCAAAGCCCGCATCGGTGGCGATTTTGTGGGTAAAAACAATACCTTCGAAATGGCGCACTTCACCAAGGAAGATGCTGCCCATTGGCGTAAGCTGGATAATACCCCTCTCAAAGAAGGGTACATTGCCTTCCAGAGCGAAAGCCACGCCATCGACTTCCG
>NZ_JBGSXF010000109.1:0-8373 GCF_041751555.1 Persicitalea sp.
TATCGTCACGATTTTCGATTGCTGTCACTCGGGCGACAACACCCGCAACGCGGCGTTGGTCGGCGCGAGCTACGACGGCGTGCGCGAGCGACGCGTCACGGACAAGGCGGGAAGGGCGTTCCCGCAGCGGTTGTGGAGCGAGTTTTTGTTTAGTGATACAATCAAGGAAGGGGACATAAAGAACAAGAAACCCGCCGAATTCCTGCCGCAGGGAACGCACGTACAAATGGCCGCCTGTGAGTCCAACCAGGTGGCTTTGGAAATTGCCCGCGAGGGCGTCTTTACCCAAACTCTACTCAAAACTCTGACCGACTGCGGTAGCAATATCAGCTACAATGGCCTGCGAAGCCGCATTCGGCAGTACATGCGGGCGGGCTTCGAGCAAACACCCCGAATTTATATGCCCCTCCATGCCGAAAGGCTTTTGCGCCGGGGCTTTCTAAACCGAACCATAGAACCACACAGGATGGTTTGCGAGGCCACGCGCAGCAAGCAGCAAGGCTGGCAACTGAACGTCGGGGCTATTCATGGCGTGAACACCGATTCGCGGATCACATTGTTCGATCCCATGGATTTGGACAAAACGCATACCGCCCAGGTGCGCAAAGCGGGTATTTTTGTGGATTACACCCTACTCGATGTGGCCGGACTGGATACCAAAGCCACTTACAAAGCCGAGATATCTGACTTAATGAAGCAGGAATTGGTTTTGGAACTGGAAAACCACGATGGCGACCCTAAAGAAATAGGTGCCCTCACCAAAGAATTGGCCGCGAACGCTAGTGGGTGCTTTTCGCTTGGCGGAGAGAAAGGCGCGGCCGAATCCGAAAATGACAGCGGCAAGGCCCAACGCGCCGACTACACGTTCCACGTCCGCAGCGGGGAAGTTTATCTAACGCAGCCCGACGATCCTTACCGTCCGCTGGTTCGCCCCATCCTTTATCTGGAAGACGAAAACCACGCCTCGACCCTCGGAACGCTGCAACACGTGTCGCGCTGGCATTTTATCAAGAACCTCCGAAACGAGGAAAAGCCTGATAACTTCCCGGCCCAGCCGCTAAAAATCGAACTTAGTCGCATCCTGGCGGATGGTACTTCCGTACCCGCCGCCTTGATCAACGGTTCGGCGGAATTGAACTACGAAAAATCCGGGTCGAGTTGGAAGGGTACTTTGCAAATTAAAATCACCAATACTACCCCGCAAGACCTGTATGTAGCAGCGGCCTACCTCAGCAAGGAATTCCAGTGCTTCCTCGACTTCCTGCCCCAGCGCGTCCAATTACTGGAAGCCGGAAAGTCCGTGTTCCTCGGCCCGAAAGGGAAAGACCGCATCGCACTCAAACTTGGAGACGTGGAGCGGGAATATAATTGGCCGCAAACGGTGGAAGCCCTTAAATTCATCATAAGTACCGAGGAGTTCAGCGCCGAATCCCTGACGCAGGACGCCCTGCCTGGCCCGCTGACTACCGCCGATCGTGACAAGATCGGGAGCGGCAAGACCAGAGGATTGGACACTGAAGAGGATGCACCACTCGAATTTTCGGGCTGGCTCACGCAGACGCTGAGTCTTGTATTCAAGAATCCGGTTTATAACGAAATCCCCGCCGACACGCTGCAAGCCCTGCTCGAATGGGACGAAACGGCCTACTTCGCCGCCGGGCTGTACTGCGAAGTCGAGCCGGACGAAACGGGCCAGCCGACGATTTGGAAATTAAAGAAAGGGCTGGTCGTACCCGAAGAGGATAAGGGGCTGTTCGACGATATGAAACTATGGCTGGGCAACCAGATCGAAACGGCGCAGCGGCGCAAGCGCTACCGCAATCTGAAAAAAGACCCCAATCGTCTGCGCCTGGTGGCCGAGGGCGATTCGTGGTTTCAGTACCCGATTATTTTGCAGGACACGCTCGACCAACTCTACAAAGTTTACGCCATCCGCAGCTTTGCCGAAGCGGGCGACACGCTGGAAAATTATTTAAAGACAAAAGACAAGCAGTACCTGAACGCCATCGGCGAGGAGGACGCCAAGTTTTTCCTCGTCAGCGGCGGCGGCAACGACGTATTGGGCGACCAATTCCAGCATTTCCTGCGGGAAGTACCCGATGCTGACGACTACACGCCCCGAAAGTACCTCAACCAGAAAATGTTCGAGCAACTGGACAAACTGGACGCGCTGTACATTCAAATGTTCGACGAACTCCTGGCTCGCTATCCTGACCTGCACATTCTGTTGCATTGCTACGACTACCTCATTCCGGTGGATACGAACATTCCCGGCAACAAAAAGAAGAGCAGTTGGACCGGAAAGCACATGGTCGGGAAGGGTATCGCGCCGCAAAAAGAGCGGGAGACGCTCATCCGATACATCGTGGATGAATTTGCCGGAAGACTAACCGCACTCACGCAAAAAGCTGAATATCAAGACCGCGTAACTTTCGTGGATACGCGCGGACTGGTACCACGCACGCTGTGGTTCGACGAAATCCACCCCAATAACGCGGGCTACCAGATCGTAGCCGACAAGTTTATCGGCGAAATCGAGCGCATTAAGGCTCAAAAAAAAAGTCCATTAATGACTGGTTAATGAGTTCGGGGACGCTTTCGCGCGAAGAATTGACGGATTTGCTGCGCTATAATCAACCGACGGAAGCGGGTAAAATCGTGCTTGGAAAGTACTTTTTTGAGGTACAGGAAATTGAGGAGGTACTTAAAGAAGAAGACCCGGTAGTTTTTGAGATAGCTGATGATACGGTGGCCGGAAGCGGGGCAAAACGCCGGAAACTGACTTTCTGGCCCGTGCGGGCCAAAGCGCAGATGGTCGGGGCAGAGGAATCCGAAGAATCAGCCCCGCCGATGGATGCCGAACCATCTCGCCGAGCAATAAAAATAGATCTCGAAGCCGTAGAGTTTGAGCAGGAAGCACCCTCCGTTTTCCGGGCAGGCCAACTGGACTACGACATCCCGGACGTGATGCAGCAAAACCAGCCCGTCACCTGCGTCATCCGCATTGGCGGTGCGGAAGTGGCTTTGGCAGAAATAAAAATCAGCGCCGAAAGTACCCACGCCACCATCAAGATTACCGACGAGATGAGCGTCAAGCTGGTGGACGTATCCGGCGGCTCGAATTTCAACACCGTCCCGATTACCACTGAGCGGCAGGCTATTTCGGAGGGCGATTTTACTGAATGGAAAATCAGCGTAACGCCTTTGAAAGCGGGTACTTTTTCAATCTTCCTGCGCGTGTCGGCCCATTTTAATGGGAAGACGGACGACATGGAAGTACTCGAAAAATCCATTCGCGTGAACGGCGATCCGAATATTTCGATAGAGGAAGTTGCCAAAGCGATCAAGAAAAAGATCATTTTCATGGCGGCTGATTCCAAGTCGGGGCTATTGCTGGGGCGCGAGTCGAACAAAATTCGGGAAGAGCTATTGATGTCGTCGCTGCGCGACGAGTTTTTGTACACAACCCTCTTCGAAGTGACGGGCTTCGACTTTTCGCGAACCCTCTTGCGCGAAAAGCCGACCATCGTTCACTTCTCAGGCCACGGGTCGTCCGAGGGGATTTTCCTGGTCAATGAGCGGGAAGGGCCGCAATTAGCCCCCACGAAGGCTCTCAAAAAGTTGTTTGGCGTGATGGGAAAAGTCTTGAAAATAGAATGCGTCGTTCTGAATGCCTGTTTTTCCAAAATTCAGGCGGATGAAGTAGTCAAGAGCATTCCGGTGGTCATCGGCACCCAAGCCAAAATCGGTGACGATGACGCCACCAACTTCTCCGTGGGCTTCTATCAGGGCCTAGGCGGAGGGTTAGCTTACGAAGACGCCTACGAATTGGGCCGCGTGCAGGTTAGTTTCAACACCGATGACGACGAGGCCGAGGACATTTTGACTTTGTTGAGAAAGAAACTTTAAGCGCCATCACCATGAAATACAACCCCGTCGTCCTGTCTTATTTCTCCCAAAGCGGAGATTCCGACCAGCAGTACCTGCAATTTCTGGAAAATGAATACAAATCCATCGGCAAAGCCTGGGAGCAGTACCAGATTCAGCAGGGTTCCGAACGGTACTTTGAGGTCGAATTCCCGCCACGCGGCAGCGCGGATGGCGAAGAGGTGGCCGAGGATATCCGCAACTACAAGCACCGCATCCTCATCTTTCATTTTAGCGGCCACGCCGACAGCGAGCGGCTGCTTTTCAAGGACGGGTCGAGCCACGCCAGTGGGCTGGCCGGACTTTTGGGTGAGGCCCAGAATCTCAAACTGGTGTTTCTGAACGGTTGCGCTACCTACGACCAGGTGAAGCTACTTTTCGACAATAATATTAAGATCGTAATTGCGACGAAGGGAAAAGTAAGCGACGGCATCGCGCAGCAATTCGCCGAAACGTTTTACAAAGCCCTTTCCGATACCGACTACACGATCAGAACCGCCTTTGAACACGCGCTCAATGAGCTGAAACGAAAGTACCCCAATTTCGATTCCGTTCCGGCAAAGCCGATCGTTTGGCGGGGGCTGGTCACCGAAGCCGAAGAAGACCGCGACCGCTGGCAGCTTTACGTCAAGGACAAGTACCAGCAGGAAATCGACAAACGGGAATGGTGGAAAATCCGGCTGGCTAGCCCCACGCGCAAAGACCTGCTGCGAGGTAGTTCGTTCTGGGATCAGGCCATGAATTTCCTTATCCTACTGCTCTGCCTGCTGGGTATCACGATCATGGTTTACGCCGTGTTTTTCATGCAGGATCATATGCTGGCTTTCGTTGGGCTGGCGGCGGCGTTTCTGGCGTACTTTGGTTTCAAGAACAAGCAACGCTACAAAACCGTGGAAATGAATTCGACACTGGCCGACGAAGAAGTGATGCGCCGAATGAAGCTTTTTGCCTGAAAACTACCCTAAACCATGAACGACCCCAACCACTCCGAAGAAGTGAGGCAGCAACTACTCCGCGAAATTGCTTCCATGAAAAAGCAGAGCGTGTTTTCCCTGATTTTCGCGATTATCTGCGTGATTGTTATGGTGTTTTTGTTTTTCAAATTGCGGCAAACCAACCGGAAACTAACCAACGCCAAGGAGAAGCTGGCTCATCAGAACCTTCTATTACAAGACCAGAAGGTCGCCCTCACTAACATCAAAAATGAGCTGGACGCCTGGCGGATGTCGTTGCTGGAAGTGGACTCGATTCCTGCCGATGTCGAGCCGGAGCCAATCATGATGCCGGAAGAAATGGCCCTGTCTGCTGAACCCGAGCCGGTAATCCAACGGCCTACCATCCCGGCCCGAACCAGAAAGTATGAGGCGAGAAGATCCCAAACCAGTGATAACGCTCCAATGATGCCAGGTCGGGTAGCCGCATCTCGCCCGGAAGCAATTCAGGCGGCTCCCGAACCGATGGTCGTTCACCAGCAGGTACAACATTATGATTTAAAAAAGCAGAAAGCCGTTTCCAAAGCACCACTTTTTGGCTATATCATCTACATCCAGGATGCGAAGAAGCGAGCGGTATCGGCCGAGTTGCAGAAACTTTTAAAGGAGAAGGGAGCGATCGTCCCCGCGATTCAGTCCCGAAACCTGCCCGCCCGCTTTGGTACTTCCATCAAGTACTTTCATAAACAAGACGAAAGAAACGCTCAGGGCGTCAGGAAACTCTTGCTGGATGTATTAAGAAAAAACAATATTCAAGTATTAGAAAAAGATATTCCTATTCGCTATGTTTCTGGTACCAAAGTGTCACTCGGGCAGTTGGAGGTCTGGATCGGCAATTGAAATCTGGGCTCTCCGATGATGGGTGTGGCAAAACCTTTCGATTCAGTGCGTTGTGAGCCAGATTTCTCCAATCAAAGCAAAAAACATACGGGATAGCCACGGCTTTTCCGTAACTTTGCGGCCTGAAATTTCGTTAGGGGTAAAAAACGATACTGACAAGCTGATTTAAATGGATCAATACATAGAAATCTTAATCATGGCCGGGCAGCTCATTTTGGGGTTGTCCATCTTGGTGGGGCTGCACGAATTGGGCCACTTGCTGACGGCCAAGATGTTCGGGATGCGGGTCGAGAAGTACTTTATCGGCTTCCCGCCCAAAATCTGGAGCATTCAGCGCGGCGAAACTGAATACGGCATCGGTGCGATTCCTCTGGGCGGATTCGTAAAAATCTCCGGCATGATCGACGAATCGCTCGATACTAAGGCCATGGATCAGGAGCCCGAACCCTGGGAGTTCCGGGCCAAGCCCGCTTGGCAGCGGCTCATCGTGATGTTGGGCGGCATCATCGTCAATGTCGTAGTAGGCATTATTATCTTCATTGCCCTGGCTTACCAAAACGGGGACTCTTATCTTTCTAAAGAAGAAGTCAACCGCTACGGCATCGTAGCCGGGCCGCTGGCTAAGGAAATCGGCCTGCGCACGGGCGATAAGATTGTGGCTTACAACGGCCAGGATTTCACCAACTTCGATATGGCAGTTGGTTCTGAAGTACTCTTGGGCAACAATAGCTACTACACCGTGGAACGCAACGGTCAGCGGATCGACGTAGATGTTCCCAATGGGCTGATTGAAAAACTATCGGAACCCGAGCAGCGGGGTACTTTTATTCGTCCCATCGAGCCGTTTACCATCGGCGAAATCGTGCCGACCACACCCGCCGATAAAGCAGGTTTGCAGGCCGGCGACCGCATCGTGGCCGTAAATGGACAACCGACCCAGTACTTTCACGAGTTTCAGGACGCTCTGGAAGCGTTGAAGGGCAAAACCGCCACCCTGGGAATTCAGCGCGACGGAGGTAATCTGACCATTCCCGTAGAAGTTACAGAGGAAGGCACGATTGGCTTTCAGGCTAAAAGTGGCCTAAATTTTACCGTCGTAAAATATTCATTTCCCGAGGCGGTAGTTGCGGGTACCAACGAAGCCTTCGGGGTAGTCTACAACAATATCAAGGGTTTTGGCAAGATATTCCGGGGTGAAGTGTCCGCTTCCAAGGCGCTCAATGGCCCTATCGGCATCGCTCGCATGTTTGGCGGCGTGTGGGATTGGGGGCGCTTCTGGTTCCTGACGGGCCTGCTGTCAATGATCCTGGCTTTTATGAATGCCCTGCCCATTCCGGCTTTGGACGGTGGCCACTCCGTGATTTTGCTTTATGAGATGATCTCGGGCCGTAAACCCTCGGATGCTTTCCTGGAAAACGCTCAAAAAGTGGGTATGGTGCTACTGTTGGGCATCATGGCGTTCGCTATCTTTAACGACGTCTGGAAAGCAGTTTTTTAGATTGTTGAGCAATTGACAGTGGACTGTGACAGATTTGTCGGTTAATTTTTTGTAGCCACTCCCCATTAATGTAAGTGCTAAACTTTGGCCTTTAGGAAACCGCATGTTGTTCATAGGCCGGTGATCCGGTATCCACTAGTCATTTCTCAATTATTTTTGATGGTGCTGTTGGTTTCGGCTCGTCCCAAACATGAGTATCATATTAGTGTGACGAAATTGAACTTTAACCCGTCTCAAAGGTCATTGGAAATTAGTATTCGAGCTTTCACCGACGACCTGGAAAAGGGGCTTTCGCTGGCTAACGAGAACCGGCGGATTATGCTGCGCAACGGTGACGACAACAATCCGCTCGTGGAAAAATATATTCGGAAGCACTTTGCCATCGCCGACCCTGCACGAAAACTGCGGACGGTGCAGTACATTGGCAAAGAAGAAGAAGCCGACGCCACCTGGCTATATCTGGAAGTACCCTTCTCGGGCAATCCCGAAGGTTGGGTAATGAAAAACGAACTGCTTATGGAAGCTTTCGATGACCAGGTGAATATGGTTAACGCCAAGTGGGGCGACGACCGCAAGACGTATTTATTCAAAAAAGGAAAAAGCGTGCAAGCTTTATAAATTTTGAATGAGAGATTGAGTGAATGTTGCTTACGCCCACTTACGTAATAATTCACTCAATCTCTCATTCTCTCATTGTCATTGCCCTCACATGAATTTTGAAAACTCAGACCTTTATAGTCAATTGCTGGTAAACGATTCTGATCTCGATAGCCTGGAAATTGTACCCATTGGTGGTCCCGATGGTCCCGATGAACCTCTTGATTTGCCTGATGAACTACCCATCATGCCCATTCGGCACACCGTGTTGTTTCCGGGTATGGTCATTCCCGTGACGGTGGTGCGGCAAAAGGCCATTCGGCTGGTGAAGAAGATCTACCGCAATTCCGACATCAATCAGCGCATCATGGGGGCCGTCACGCAGGCCAAACCTCAGAAAGAGGATCCTGGCGCGGAAGATCTATACAAGATTGGTACCGTGGCTCATATTCTGAAAATGATCACGCTGCCGGACGGCAACGTTACGATCATTGTGCAAGGCCGCCAGCGGTTCCAGAT
>NZ_JBGSXF010000110.1:0-17959 GCF_041751555.1 Persicitalea sp.
AGAACAGCTTATTGAGACAATAAGGATTTATGATCGTTGGGGAACCATAGTGTTCTCTGAGAATAATTACGAAAATCCTTGGGATGGGACTTTTAAAAACGTAATAGTCCCTACCGGGATATATACCTACTTGATTAAAACCAGCTTCGAGAACTTCAAGGGTAGTATATTGATAATTTACTAGTCTCGCGCACTAGCAGACCATGTTCCACAGGAGAACCATTTATATTTGATCTTAACTACCTATCTGCTAATTAATTACGATTCACGTGGAACATTTATTATTAACTTATTGAAACACAGCAGGTTAAAAAAATAACAACAATCATACTATGTAACTTTACTTTAATAATTTTTAGCTTTGGGTATAGACCCTCTACATTCCAAAACTAAGAGGTGAAGTAAGTGAATCTTTTGCGTGTTTAAGTATATACAAACTATTATTCATTCCCTAGTTAAGGGCTATTGTGGTGAATACTGTTTGAAGGTGCCGTCAGTGTAAAATACTAGTATCTTCTCGATGGCTTTGAGATTATCCCCTGTAAGGTATTGACCTTTTTCGGGCGCTTTGAGATTTGTTTGTACCGGACTAGTGGCCGGTATTTTTTTTTCAGCCAATTCTAAGCGATCGACGATTTGCGGTTCAGAGCGTACTTGCTTGGTAGGTTCTGATTGAAGTTCACTTCGGTCAGGTTCAAGCTTTGGGAGCTCTTCGTCATCCATGATCCATTCCATGCCCAAGTCAGGATAGCGCATGATAATTTTCTGCACAATGTCTAAGCTTGGCCTGTTTCGTCCCGATAATATGTGGGAAACACTAGACCTCTGTACCCCAATCTCATCAGCAAAATGAGAAGGTGATATACTTTTGTCAACTAGAATCTGTTTTATTTTATCGTTCAAATCCACACAAAAAAGGTTGATATGGTGCAGACAAATGTAAATTCAATATGTTAAATAAACAAACAACAAATGTAAGTTATTGATAAATTGACATTTGCTGTTTCGCTTCGGGGAATTTACAAATGTGGTTTACGCTATTTAAAACATCATGTTCTACCAGTCAAAAAAAAAATAGGCACCGCGTGTTAGTTAGATTTAGCACGGTGCCTATTTAGCAGTCTGAGAAAAGAGAATGCTGAAACAACAATACTAAGTTAGTATTGTTGTTTCAGATGAATGCAAGCACTAGACAACAACCTGGTTCTCTCTGAGAGCTTCGTTTAGCGAAGTTTTCAAATCAGTACTAGCCTTTCGTTTCCCAATGATAAGAGCACAAGGAACCTGATAAGTTCCAGCCTTGAACTCCTTCGAGAGCGTGCCGGGAATTACAACTGAATTAGCTGGAACAAATCCTTTATACTCTACTGGAGTGTCGCCCGTAACATCTATGATTTTAGAACTACCTGTAATAGTTACGCCAGCTCCAAGTACGGCTCGGCTTGCGATGTGCGCTCCTTCTACCACGATGCACCTTGATCCGATAAAAGCACCGTCTTCTATGATTACGGGCGATGCTTGCACAGGTTCCAGGACCCCTCCTATTCCTACCCCGCCACTCAGGTGCACATTCTTGCCGATCTGGGCGCAACTTCCCACAGTGGCCCAAGTGTCGACCATAGTACCTTCATCCACATAGGCGCCAATATTCACGTATGATGGCATCAAAATGACCCCTTTGGCCAAAAATGACCCGTAACGAGCCACTGCCGGAGGAACTACCCTCACCCCTAGTTGACCGTAGCCGGTTTTTAGGCGCATCTTATCGTGGTATTCAAAGATGCCTACTTCAGTGACTGACATTTGTTGAATGGGAAAATAAAGAATAATAGCCTTCTTAACCCATTCGTTTACCTGCCACACACCCTCGGATACATTCTCAGCTACTCTGAGTCGTCCTTTGTCTACTTCTTCGATGATTGCGGCAATTGCCTCAACAGTGTCGCTTTGAGACAACAGTTCGCGATTCTCCCAGCATTCTTCAATTAGCTTCTGAAAATTCATGTTAAAGTGTTTGATCAATAAAAATGTTTTAAAACATCTAAAAAACAATTGATTATGAGAATAAAAATAGTAATAAGATTTAATTATGCATTTAGATTAATGGCATGATATTGTTATCACATGTTGAATTTAGGCCCATACATCAGGGTAAATATACAGATTGAGGTTCAAACCTGAGGGGTAATCCAATAGAAAACACATTCTGCTCACTAAAACCGATTGTATAAAAGTTGTATCATACGCTATTATTCCCTCAAACTTATTACTGATCGTGTTGAATGAATTTAGGATAAGGTACAATCGGATACGGCAGATAGTATAAAGTCTGTTAAGTGATTCAAATAAGTAGGAACCGCCAGCAATGGTCATTAGTCGAGGGGCACAGATGGAGGTGCCGACATACACATTGCTTAAAACCTCACATCGTCAGATAGTATAAAATGCGAGCAAACAGAAGATAAAAAGACATAATACTATTATTTTTAGTAATCTATAAACTAACATGATTAGTATTTTACTATTTTTTGTAGTTTAATATAATTATAATACTATTTAAAGTAGTTAATTGACATTGTTTATTTAACCTGCTCTAAGTTAATATTCCTGCGTTCCGGAACTGTTAAAGCGGATTTTTCATTAATATTGTCATTATTAACCAATCCAAGAATTCATAATGTCAGATGTAAAAGTTGCAATTAATGGTTTTGGCCGAATTGGCCGTCTAGTGTATCGACAGATATACAATATGAAAGGAATTGATGTGGTAGCCATCAACGATCTTACGAGTCCAGATACTCTGGCTCATTTGCTCAAGTATGATACCGCACAAGGACGATTTGATGCAGAAGTCAAATCCAAAGACAAGTCAATCACTGTTAATGGCGAAGATGTGGTTATATACTCACAGCGCGACCCATCACAGATCCCCTGGGCAGATCATGATGTAGATGTAGTACTTGAATGCACCGGCTTTTTTACCAGCGAGGAAAAAGCATCAGCTCACTTAAAAGCTGGCGCAAAAAAAGTGGTTATTTCCGCTCCCGCAACTGGTAATTTGAAGACAATAGTATTCAATGTGAACCACGATATTCTCGACGGTTCGGAAAAGATTATCAGCTGTGCCTCTTGTACTACTAATTGCCTGGCGCCAATGGCTAAGGTCATTGACGACCAGTTCGGTCTGATCAATGGTTTGATGACGACAATTCATGCTTACACCAACGATCAGAACACACAGGATTCGCCACATGCAAAAGGCGATCTACGCCGGGCTCGTGCAGCAGCATACAACATAGTTCCCTCTTCAACCGGTGCTGCTAAAGCGATCGGACTAGTGCTGCCAAGTTTGAAAGGTAAACTGGATGGCTCAGCGCAACGAGTTCCTGTCCTCACTGGTTCACTAACTGAACTAACCTGTATTGTAAGCAAAGAGACATCGGTGGAAGAAATCAATGCCGCTATGAAAGCAGCGGCTGATGAAAGCTTTGGCTATACGGAGGATGAAATTGTTAGCAGCGATATTGTAGGTATTACCTATGGTTCGCTATTCGATGCCACTCAAACCAAGGTACAAAAAGCCGGCGAGACTCAAATTATTCGTACAGTGAGTTGGTATGACAATGAAATGTCTTACGTTTCACAACTGGTTCGTACAGTGGATTATTTCGCTAAGCTGATCTAAGATTATCGAAATTGATTTTTGATAAAAAAGGGGCGTCAGATCGACGTCCCTTTTTTGTTGATTGCCTGTATATAGTTGATACTAAACCCTTTCGATAAAAATACCTTTTCATAATGTGTAGTAATTCCTAAGTGATACGGTAACAAATCGGAATCGTATAAATCTGTGGTATATTTTACAATTTCCAGATTTGACTCGGTAAGTGTCGCCAGGCTATACTCGTATAGTGGAAAACTATCAGTCTTCAGATGGAAAAAACCTTCAGGACACAAGTATTTTTCGTAACTTTTTAGAAATAAGGAATTAGTTAGTCTTTTCTTTTCATCGCGATCCCTTAGCTGGGGATCGGGATGAACCAGCCAGATTTCATTTACTTCGTTTTCGATAAAGAACTCATCAATGTATTGGATAGAAGTCCTCAAAAAAGCAACATTTTTCAATTTAAGTTGGGTGGCAATTTTACTACCCCGAGCCAAACGATCGCCCTTTATATCTATTCCAATGAAATTACGATCAGGGAATTTTTGGGCTATACCAATACTGTATTCTCCTTTCCCACAGGCGAGTTCGAGGGTAATAGGATTTTGATTTCCAAAATAAATTTCATTCCATTTTCCTTTAATTGTCGTATAGAGTGCTTTACCTCTTTCAATAACATTTTCAGCCTCTCGACTAAATTGGTACTTATCTAATTTCCTCCTGCTCAAAGTAGATATCCTAAATTTGCTCCAAATCAGCGACGACAAAAGTACTACCGCCTACATAAATAGCGTCATGCTCTGACGCATTTTCAATTGCACTCGAAAGGGCTTCGTTAACATTTCTAAATATTTTTCCGACCAATCCTACTTCTTCAGCCTTCAGCGCCAATTCACCGACCGCCATAGCCCGATGCACAGACGGCTGGCAAAAATAGTAAGAAGCGTCAATAGGAAACAACGAAAGAATTTTCTGAACATCCTTATCAGCCACGAAGCCCAAAACAAAATGAAGCCGATTGGCAGTTATAGCACAAAATTGTTCTATCGTACGCTTCAAGCCATCCAGATTGTGTGCGGTATCAGCTATAACTACCGGTTTGCTAGATAAAATCTGCCAGCGCCCCTTCAGTCCAGTAGTCGCTGCAACATGAGCCAAGCCTGATTCGATTGCAGTTAGCTCTATGTTATATCCCAGCTTTTTCAAAATATCCAGAACACATAGCACTCCTTTCAAATTGTCTATTTGATAGGTACCTGCAAGCCCTAACGTAAATGAGTACTCGGAAGAATCTTGGGTTTTTCTTAATTCTACAGTCTGTGAATAACCATTAGAAACACAACTGAGAACCACGTACTCATTGGCGGCTAGTATCAATTCCGATGACATCTGTCGAGTAGTACTTTTAAATACTCCCAATACTTCTGGAGCAGGCATTTCGCTTACGACCAGAGGTACTTCTGGCTTTATTATTCCAGCCTTCTCATGTGCAATCAAGGAGAGACTATCTCCTAAGTACTGCATATGATCCCAACCAATATTAGTAATAATAGAGACTTCAGGTGTAATAATGTTGGTGGAATCAAGACGACCTCCCATACCAACCTCAACCACGGCGATGTCAATCTCTTGGGCAGCAAAGTAGTCGAATGCCATCGCTACCGTCACTTCAAAGAAGGAAGGCTTATGGCTATTAATGTAGTTAGCATATTGAGATACAAACTCAGCCACAAATTTTTTAACCACCTCGTCACCATTTACTCTGATTCGCTCAGTAAAAGATTTAAGATGGGGAGAAGTATAGAGTCCGACACGGTATCCGGCAGCTTGCAGAACAGAGGCTAGCATATGGGACGTGCTGCCTTTGCCATTGGTGCCACCCACATGGATGCATTTAAATTGCTCATGAGGATTACCCAATAATTGACATAGACCAGTTATACCAGAAAGACCCGGCTTGTAAGCCCGGGTCCCTTGATTTTGGAATACTGGCAAGCGGCTATATAGATAGTCGATCGCTGATTGAAAAGTCATATTCTATTGAGCGCTGATCTTAAATGTTATGGTTCCAGAAGACTCGTCTGGTACATTAGCTGCCTTTTGGATGAAAGTCAATACCCGAACGGCGTCCCGGTATTTATTGATCACATTGTAATCCGAGACAGTTGATTTTCTCAGCACTACTGTCTTTACCCGTCCGTTGCTACCAACCACTATATTGAATGTTATTTCGCCCGTAGCGTCCGAATTATCATTGACCGACGGGGGACGTGACCACGCCCATCCATTAAGACTAAGTCCTACACCCGTACCTCCGCCGCCGCCGCCTTTATAAGATTTTGCGTAAAGACTTCCGCTCTTAGCCCCCTTGTCCCCTACTCCACTTGCGTCATCGCCGTTGTTATTACCGCCTACACCCGTAGCGGTACCATTAGTACCATTGCTACCCGAGCCAGATCCCGATGATTTCTTGAAAAGTGCATCGTTATTAATAGTTTTTGTGGGTGTCGGGGTCGTGGTGCTCGACGTGCTGGGTGCACTACTCGTCACTTTTTTGGACTCATTGCGCTCCGGTTCTTCCACCGGGCTTTCGGCTTTGGAAGTAATGACGGGCTTTTGAACAACCTTAGTAGTAGGCTTGATTGGTTCAGGACGGGGTGTTGGAGGCGTTGGGCGCGGTGCCTCAGCTTTCTTCTGAATCTTCTCCTCCCCCGCCTTCATATTTTCAGCGACTTTTGAATCACTGGGTTTATTAAAAGTCTGAATTTTACCGCTACCCACGTCGCTTGTTCCATAGTTCACCTCTACAAACAACTCCATGGGAGCAACTACCTTTTGCGACTGGCTTAGCCGGATGAAGAAAAAAGCGATCAGAATCAAAAGCGTAGTGGCCACCGATATGGCCCATGAGGCAGCAATTCTTTGACGGTCTTCGGCATTAATGGATAACATACGAGGCTGTTTTTCGATATAACGTAAATTTAGACTGAATTCGTCTCTTTACAAAAAAAGGCCCCGTAGGGCCTTAAAATTAGTTGCTATAACCTAAATCATTTGCGATGATAAACCCATGATTCGGCTTGGGTAAGCCCATCAATTTTGGATTTATCTTGCATAGCCTGTGAATGTGTTTCATACGACCCAGCAGCTACCAATATGTATTTGCCCGAAGTCCTATCTAAAATAGTAGCCTCACTCAACCCCTGACGCAACAGCTGGCTTCTCAGTTTTCGAGCGTTTTTCTGGCCCTCAAAAGCGCCCGCAATAAGAAAATAATCTTCTTTAGCTTGTTTGGCCGGGGGTGCAAGATCAATGTTTACAACGTTGACCCTATCAGCTGCCTCTGGTGTCGACTCTTCCACCACCGGAATAAACTCTGGTTTCAGTTCCTGAAAATAAACTACGTTTATAGGTGTATTTACTTCAAATGCAGTGGGTATATCCGTTTCAACTTCATTTGAATTCGGATAAAAGTCCTTGACGATCGATATAGGATTCAGAGAACTCAGTAGGCTGTTATCCGATGGCTCGTAAAGATAACTGGCAGCACTTGCAGCGCAAATAACGACAGCTGCAGCGGCCCAACCCCAACGCAAGTTGCTTTTGGTGGGTAGAGGAATAATAGAGACATCATTAGCTACGAATACTTCTGTGTCCTCAACATTCTTTTCCTGCCCCTGCCAGTTAGGCAAGCGTTCATAACGATAGGCGCTTACATCCTCCAACCCGAACCACTCCTGGTCGTAATTTTGCGTATAGTCTGGTTCAAAAATGAGCTTACCCTCATAGTTAGTCGAGAAACTACCTATTTTGTCAATTGTAGCGGCGTGGCTGGATGATAGTTCTGAACGAAAGGAATCGACAAATTGTCTGATTGCTTCCAATGCCTGTTCGTGGGTTATCTCTTCACCTACTGCTAGATAATAGGCAAGTAGTCCATCATCTATTTTCAGGATTTCGTTGAAAGCCAAACGCTTACCGGAAGGCCTGAAAACGCGGGCCGATTCATCATACTTAACTCCGACCCGGTGCGTAAGAATTCCTCCAAAATCCGGAATGATCACACAATCAAACTCGAACAGTAATTTACGGATGTACTTGTCAACGTGTATCATCTTCTAATTGGGTTTAGCTAAACTTTAACTAAACGAAATTAGAAAGAAAATGACAATCCACCAACAAAGTTCAATCCCATCTGTGGGTAGTAGAGGTAGCGAGAATATTGTTTTCCCAAGATGTTGTTAATCGACACAAAGGCTGAGAAGTTCTTGGTTAACAGGTAGTCTATCTTCAAATTAAGGTCGATTATCGTCGGCAGTTTTATAATTTTTTCACTTTGGAAATTATTTCCCTTTAATCCCGAAATCACGTAAAAATCACTACTAACGAAAAGTTTTTTGTTTAACGAGAGTGCATTAAACCAGTTTAACGAGAAAGTTGGACGATGCCAGGCTTCCTTCAATACACCTAATTTGTAGTTGTAAAAGCTAGTCTTTAATGAAGTTCTAAGGATGTCGTTGTGCGTGTAGCCTACCTGCGCCGAGACGGTAAGGATGTTGGTTTTGTCGCCATCGTACAGGATAGAAAATTTTGATGTGTCAGCAAGCGAATTGTTGAATGCATAAAAATTACCGTAGTTGGCGTAGCTTACTTTTCCCTCGAAATTAATCCCCTGCGTGTTCTCGCCTTTAACGCCTGCGTAGATATCTGATCGCTTGTCTGTATTCAAAATCAACGCGTCGGGAGATAACCAGCGATTTTCTGAAAGCATAGATCGTAAAGTATTACGAACCAGGTCACCTTCCCAACCTGCATAAATGTGAAGACCTGGAATAGGTACCACATCCAGGTTTAAAACCGGGTAAATACGGGTACTATTGATGTTGAGTGTATTGTCTGTCTGGTTTACAACGTTTGCTCCCGCCGTAAGCGAGAAGAAGTCCGTTACGTACTTAAAATGAGGTTTTATCCGAAACACATTCCGATTGTAAGTTTCAGAATCTACCCTTTGAGAAATGAATGCTCCCGCCTCGAACAAGGCATAAAGATTATCCATAACAGGCAGTGATCCCTTCAATGTAGTACCCCAATCCGTTTCTGAGGCATTATAACGATCTTTCAAGTTGTAAAAATTGGTACGAACCGAATAATCGACCAGCGACTTAGCATCTGTGTTCTCAAAGCCGAGCTGCACTCCGAACAAATTAGTCGTCTGTCGAATGCTATCTCGGTCAATAACTACCGTCTCTGGCTGTGGAGTATATCCATAGAAATAAAAATTTTTGCGATCATAATCGATTTGGCCATCGACCTTGAAAGCGTTGCGAATGTACTTTCCTGCAAATCGCAAGTCAGTAGTGGCGTTAGCAGAGTTTTTGCCGTATACAGGTCCCGTCGCCGCCGACAGTTGCTTTAAGTGCGCAGAGAAAACAAGATCCTCTGAAGGGCGAGTACTTACGAAGCCTTCGCCCAGAAATCGCCCGTAGTTTCCGCCGCCTAATTTGATGTAGTTGTTGAGAGCCTCCGGCATATTCTGTCGCGACTTCTCATCGGAGGGTATCGAAACCGACGGAGTCAACTTAGGTGAAGCCAAATTTATCTTGGGATCAATGAACTCATAAGTGACTTTCTTATCCGTCGTTTTAGCTTCTGCGGGTTGGACTTTATCGAAAAGTCGATTGGCTACCGGAAACTCAATACTTTTTTCCTTTACAATTTCGTAAGTCTGGCTCTCAATCTCGCCTCGCTGTGCGAAAGCGGTAGCCGAAGTCAGCAGGGCTAACGCAATCAGTCCGCCGATATTATTTACTTTCCTATTCATATTGTGATTTGCTGGAAGGGGAATTATTTCTTTTCAATTTCGGCCAATTTCAGTTGAGCGAGACTAACTGCTTCCGCATCTTCGGAATTTTCAATGATGGATTGCAGCGTGGCCTTGGCCTGGGCTTTTTCGTTCATACCCATGTAAATATCGGCCAAGAGAATGAAAGAGCGAACGCGCCAGAAGTCGATGCCCTCAAATTCTTTACTTAAATCAAAGACCGTTTTTTCAGCCTCAGAATACTTCTTCTCCTTAAATTGAATCATCGCGATCCAGTACTTTGCCTCCGCGCCGAATTCATCTTTACTGGCCAGTGCCAGTTTTTGGAATTCCTCCGAGGCTTTCACGTAGTCCCCGCGTTCGTAGGGTACTTTGCCCAAATACAGTTGTGCTTTGCCTAAGCCGCCAGGTACAATATTACCGACCTTGATTACCTGATTGGCGTAATACAGTGTAGAATCGTAGCTTTTGAGAGCGTAGTAAGTATTCATTAGACCAATCGAAGCAAGAGTTTGCTCCTTTTTATTTTCCGCGTTTCGGAGCAGAACTTTGAAATTACCCACCGCGCTGGCGTAATTTCCCCTGGCGATTTCCAATTCAGCCGATTTCTGAGCGGCCGCCGCCACGTAGTTGGAGCGGTTTTCCTGCACAACTTGCCCGTAATACTCCAAGGCCTTCTCTGCCTGATCTGTCTTCTCATATGCTGCACCTAAGAAGTAGCGGGCATCATATTGGTTCTTACTTTGAGGATAAGCTTGCAAATATTCCTGGATCGCCTGAATAGACTGGGGGTACTTTTCGGCGTAAAACAGGTTGCGGGCGTTATCGAACTCCACGTCGTCGAGTTTGGTATTGCCAGGATTATTTTTCCTGACAATCGCCAAAATCTGTGTGAACTCCTCGGGGCGACCAACGGCGTTATAACTCTCCTGAATTCCCTCCAAAGCACTAGAAGCCGATGGCGAGGCAGGAAATTCCTGCAAAATTCGCCTGAAATCATTAATCGCCTCCTCATACACTTGAATATTGTAGTAAGACTGGGCCCGACGAAGAAGAGCAGCCGGGATCAGGATACTTTTTGGCTTTTCATTAATCATCCGCGTAAACAGGCGAACGGACTGTTGAAAGTTGTCTTTCTGGAATTCCAAGTCTGAGATTTGGAACATAGCATCATCTACGTAACGCGAAGTCGGGTATTGGCTTATAAGAAGCTCGAACTGGCGACGGGCATCCATTTCCCGGTTCATATATACGAACGCACGGCCCTTTTGGAAGAGTGAGTAATCATTATCTACCTTACCGTTGCGCGTTACCTGCTCGTATGTGTTGACCGCCTCGGTGTACTTCTTCAAAGCCAAATAGCTATCGCCCAACCGCACATAGCTATCTTCAATCATTTGAGAGGACATACCCTCTGTATTTGCTGTAAATTCCTTGAAGTAGGGCAATGCCTCGCTGTATTTCTTCTGATTGTAATAAGCGTATCCCAAAGCATACAGGCTCTTACGACGATAGATTCCTGCGTCGACGTTCTTAGTCAACTGAGCGTAAATGGGCTTGGCTTCGTCATATTTCTGTTGAGCCGAGTAAGCTTCGGCTTTATGATAGGTGGCGGCAACGAAAATATCTTCGTCAATAGGGTACTTTAACGATTTGTTGAAATCCGAAATAGCGGCCGGGTACTGTTCAGTATTGAATTCATTGACGCCCTGGTTGTAAGTAAGCCGCTGGTAAGTTGCGTTGATCTTCGGCGTTCGGTTTCTTAAACCCTCAATGTAGGTGATGGCCCCCGCGCTGTTATTGGAGCCGGAGTACGCCTCAGTGATCAACTGGGCCACCTCGTCCTGATTTTTAGTGTTCGGGTACTTTTTCAGGTAATCGCTAAGTTCTGAGATCGATGCACTGTAATTCCCCAATTCCAACTGAACCTTGGCGTGATTATAGGCTGCCTCTTCCTGAACCAAAGTATTAAAAGCTAACCGAGCCGCGTTGTCGAAAGCAGTCAGGGCAAAATTGGGGTTACTGGTTTGAAGATAACTGATCCCTACCAAGTAAGAAGCGTATTGCGCTACCGAATCTTTACCGGGCGCAATATTCTTCATGGTTTCGATAGCCCCTTCGAAATTGTTGTTCCTGAACTGGGAATGTCCATAATGCAGCGCAACCGTTGGTGGCAAACCCCCAGGCTTCATACGCTTATAGCGATCGTAGGATTTTACCGCAGCCTCATAATCCCCTTTTTCGTATTGCACCTCCGCTACGTACAGGGCCACATCGTCTAGATTGGTATTTCCTTGCTGTTGGGAAAGTATTCGCTCACCATAGGTCAGCAATGTGTCGAAATCTTTCAGCTGATACAGTGAGGACACAATCCAATTGGGTGCCTCATTCTTATAGTAAGGGTGATTTTCAATGCGGAGAAAATCCTCGTAGGCTTGGCGGTACCGATTGTTTTTATAATTAATCACCCCAGCGAAAAAGGAGGCATCGGCGGCATTTTCAAAATCCGTCTCCGTTTTCACCTGATCAAAGTAGGTTAGCGCCTGATCGAGTTTTTGGGTATTGTAATACGACATTCCCAAACGATACAGCGTTTCCGCCCGCTTACTTCCCCCTCCTGCCACCTGCATGGCTTTTTCAAGGTAGCCAATGGCTTGTTCGTAATCACCACCTTCGTAGTAATATTTCCCCAGATCGGCGTAGATCAACTGTGCTTTTGGATGCTCGGCGTGATTGCGCACGAAGCGATCCACCTGTACTTCGGCTTCGGGATATTTAAGATAAAGGCCCGTCACCGCCACATAGTATTCGGCGGTCACGGCATTGTAATCACTCGTAGTAAGAAGTTTGTCCTGAGCAGCCAAGAATTCGTTGAATTCCTGCCGGGCAGCCACGAAGTTCGACTTTTCGAAATATTCCAGGCCATTGCGAAAGTGGGCCTCGGGCTGAGTATAGCCCATAGTGTTTTGACCGAAAACTACCGCTTGCCCTACACAGGCAAATAAAAGCAGGGTTTTCAGACTACGCTTCAATAACATAGAGTTGGATTGGTGAACGAGTTGTAGAATGGCCAAAATTAGGCTTTGTCCGGCGGTATTCAAACTTTTCCCCTATTGGCAACAGCGAATACTTATCGTAATAAACGGCTTTTTGTCCTTTTGCGTATTGCAGATGAACCACTTTACCCGGTTTAACAAGTCAGAAAGAACATGTGCCTAAAATATCACACCATTTCTTTTCATGCTTTCCTGAGTGTCAATGTGCATTCGGCGAAAGCGGTCTGAGATCGTTTTTACAAAATCCTCATCCAGAACAGACACCAATTCATCGGTTGATTCGAATTCTGTCTCGTCAATTTTATAGATTTGCTCGTAACTACCACCCGCCTCAAACTTTACGATATACTTTCCGTTCCATTGGTATAGTCCAACTTTGTAATGTTCATTAGGAATGTCTTTGAGATAGCGCATGGTTGATTTTGGAAGATAGAGTGAAAAGTTAGGTTTAACTATAATAATTTGATGACTTTATTGAGAACAAGTCCACTATTATTTCTATTTATTGGCACTTTAATACCTGGATGCCAGTCTGTTGAGAAAGAGGATGCAGCGAATTTTTTTTTGAAGGGCAACGTTCAGCTTGATCAGGAAAATTATGAACAGGCTTTGTATTATTACGACGAAGCACTGGCTAAAAATGCTGATTTTCCTGATGCCCATTTGAATAAAGGACTGGCTTTGCTGCAATTACAACGGCCGGTTGACGCTTTGCAGTCACTTAATAACGCAATAGAAACCGAAGAGCAGCTTTATCCAGCCTACTTGGCACGCGCCGAAGTCGCGGCGCGGCTGGGCCGTTGGGATGAAGCCTTGAACGATCTTATGTTCATTCGTAAATATTACTCCGACTCTTCACAATATTATCTTATACAGGGAAATATCCGGGTGGGTAAAAACAACCAATCCGCTGCCCTTGCCGATTATGACAGAGCTATTCAGCTCTCACCAGGCAATTCCAAAGCTTTAATCAACCGCGGCGCCATCTATTTCAACCAAAAGCAGTACGTACCTGCCAAAGCAGATTTTGAGAAAGCTTTGCGCATAGACCCAAAGCAACCCGAGGCACTGAATAATCTAGGACTGCTCGCCTCCCGTAACGGTCAATGGCAACTTGCCAGCGATTATCTCGATCGAGCATTATCAATTAATCCCGTCGATCCGCTGGCTTTAAATAATAAAGGTTTTGTACTTCTAAATATTGGCGAATTGACGGAAGCCGCCAAGTTAATCAATCGTTCGCTGATGAATATGCCGGACAATGGCTACGCTCTGCGAAATTTGGGTTTGTATTATTTTAAAACGAATGACCTAAATAAATCCATTGAAAACTATGATAAAGCGCTAGAATTAGCTCAGCCTGTGGAACTGCTTCACGGTCAAGCCGGGCTAGCTTATCAAAAAGCTGGGAACAATAATATAGCTTGCGAAATTTGGAAAACAGGGATTGTGTTAAAAGATAGTCTTGCCAAAACTTTATATTCACAATACTGCCAATAACTATTCACGCTTCCTGACAAATTTTTTTAAGTCCTGAAATGCGTTAACACTAGACTCTGCGCTTGTTCGTATTTCCAAAAGACTAGCTGTTTTTTTTTTTTCAAAATCATTCCAGACAATCTTTAAATCGTCAAGACTCGAATCAATTGCGTGATCTATTAATAAGTAGGTGATACCTGAATCGTCGGCAGTACGTAAGGCATTAAAATTATGTTGGGTTTCAAAATACTCTTCTAATTCTGGCTGCGAAGCCGGCCCTTCGATCGCTCTAAAAATAGTACCTCCCGCGTTGTTAAGTAGTATTATTTTTAGATTATCGGGAAAATTTTCTATAAGGAGCCCGTTACGGTCATAAAAAAACGCTACGTCGCCGACAATTAGGTAGACGGGTTGATCCGATAACATCGCCGCCCCAATGGCCGTGCTGACGCACCCATCAATCCCACTGGTTCCTCGATTACAGAAAACTTCAACGTTTTGTTTATCAATACCTAAAATATTTGCGTACCGAACCGACATACTATTTGCCAGGTGTAGTGTGGAGCTGTCTGGTATCTGTTTTAATACGAAATGAACCGCCGTTATATCATTTAACGTTGTTAAGTTCTGTAAAAAATCGTCTAAAAGCTTAGTTACCTTCTGTTCTTCCTTCATCCAAGCCGCTAAGTAGTTTTTGTACTTATCTTCTTTGTCCATAAAACGTCCTCCCTCTGAATTTATCGACTCATGTAGATTTAAGAGGAAAGAATTTGGTGATACGACTACCTGCTGAGTCAGTATTTGAAACGTATCGATTACATGTTTGTCTTCCGATATATGCCAGTGATATTTTGGTGGGTGATTCCTGAGAAATTGTTTCAGATTTTTGGAAATAAATGATTGACCGATTGTTATCAATAGGTCAGGTATTAATTCATGGTTGTTGTTATCGCTAAGGAAAAGATCATGTTTACTGAAAAAATGTTCGGTGTTATTTAAATTACTTATCACATCTCCCAAAATTGGTAGGTGAAGTTTTTCTGAGATAGTCAACAAATGAAAATTTAGATCCTCATTTAATGACTGCTGACCTACGGCAATTAGTATCTTCTCACTTCTCTCCCACTCCATCATTAATTCTTGCCAAGTTTCATTTCCAATTTTTGCAATAGTCCTTGTTCGTCGAATTACACGAATATTATCAGAAGGACTAAACTCTTCTTCTTTCTTCGGATAAAAAGGTTCTCGAATCGGTACGTTTATATGTACGGGGCCACTCGGAAATTCTTGGGTGGTAAGCATCGCTTCATTTACGCTACGGTTAATGAACCAGACTGCATCGGGATGCGAATAATCAGCGGGTAATTCCCAGAATTCCTTGACGTGTTTGCCGTAGATTTCGGTTTGGTAAATCGTTTGTCCGTCGTTTTGGTGTATCCACTCTTTCGGACGGTCAGCGGTAAGTACCACCAGTGGGATTTGCTGAAAGTAGGCTTCCGCTACCGCCGGGGCAAAATTGTAGGCCGCCGACCCGGAAGTACAAATCAGGACGACTGGCTTTTTCAGTTGCTGCGCCATTCCCAAGGCGACGAAGCCCGCCGCTCGCTCATCCATCACTACCTGGCACTCGATGTTTGGATTTCTGGCAAAAGCCAAAGTTAGCGCAGCGGATCGAGAACCGGGAGAAATGACCGCTTGAGTCACGCCGTGGAGATGGCAAAGTTGCGCGAGATCAATGAGGGGTTGCAGGACAGCCATTTTTAGTATTGAGTGAATAGAGCAATTACAGTAGGAACTACACAAAAAAAGAGCTTCTCGTTAAAGAAGCTCTTTTCAAACATTTAATTTTCATGAATCTTCAAAGAGTGTATGGCAGTTATTGAAAGCCCCTAGCCTAAATAAGTCTTCAAAGCTTTGCTCCTTGAAACATGGCGCAGACGACGGATGGCTTTCTCCTTAATCTGGCGGACGCGCTCACGGGTAAGGTTGAATTTCTCGCCAATCTCTTCTAGGGTCATGGCGTGTTCGCCGTTCAATCCGAAATAGAGGGCAATCACATCGGCCTCGCGCTGAGTGAGTGTGCACAAGGCACGCTGCACTTCCTTACGGAGCGATTCATTGACCAAGCCGGAATCGGGCTTGTCTTCCAGATCGTTTTCTAGGACATCAAGCAGACTATTTTCTTCACCCTGCACGAAGGGGGCATCCATAGAAACATGACGACCTGAGATTTTCATCGTGTCAACTACCTCCGAAGAAGATATCTCCAATACTTCAGCCAATTCTTCGGGCGATGGCTCGCGCTCGAAGCGCTGCTCCAACTCGGAGAAAGTCTTGGAAATTTTATTTAAAGAGCCCACACGGTTCAGTGGCAAACGCACAATCCGGGATTGCTCAGCCAAGGCTTGCAAAATAGACTGGCGAATCCACCATACGGCGTAGGAGATGAACTTAAAACCACGTGTTTCGTCAAACCGTTGAGCAGCTTTTATCAATCCCAAATTCCCTTCATTTATTAAATCTCCCAGCGACAACCCCTGATTCTGGTACTGTTTGGCCACCGACACCACAAACCGTAGGTTTGCTTTCGTCAGCCGCTCGAGCGCCAGTTGGTCACCTTCACGGATTTTCTGGGCCAGCGTTACCTCTTCGTCAGGGGTTAACAAATCCACCTTGCCAATCTCTTGCAGGTACTTATCAAGGGACTGGCTTTCCCGGTTGGTAATCTGTTTGCTGATTTTTAGCTGTCTCATCTATATCTTTTTATGTGTCTTAGTGTTTATAACGCATTACTTCGCCAAATCATTTCAGATTGGAAAAATAATATTTTAAAATTATTTATTTTCTGGTTTCGGCAGCAAGGCTTTCCGCGACAAACGGTACTTCCCAGTCTTCTTATCCACGTCCACTAGCTTGACCTGCACTTCCTCACCCACTTCGAGCACTCCGTCCATGTTTTCAAGACGCTCCCATCCAATCTCAGAAATGTGCAATAAACCATCTTTACCAGGAACGAATTCAACGAACGCGCCGAACGGCATGATGTTCTTAACCTTACCCGTGTAGGTCTCCCCAACCTCGGGAACCATGACGATTGCCTTGATGCGTCCAAGGGCTTTGTCCATCGCTTCCTTGTTGGCCGAAAACACACTCACAAATCCTGCACCATCCTTTTCCTCGATGTTGACCGTAGCGCCGGATTCCTTTTGGATGTCCTGCACCACCTTACCGCCGGGTCCGATTACGGCACCAATCATTTCACGCTCGATTTTGATGACCGTCGCACGCGGGGTGTGAGGCTTCAAGTCTTCACGCGGGGCAGAAAGCGCTTTGCTCATTTCATTCAGAATGTGCAACCGTCCTTGCTTTGCTTGCATAAGGGCCTCAGTCAGTACTTCGTAGGGAAGTCCGTCCACCTTGATATCCATCTGGCAAGCAGTAATACCTTTAGCGGTACCCGTCACTTTGAAATCCATGTCACCAAGGTGATCCTCGTCGCCCAGAATATCGGAAAGTACTGCGTAATTGCCGGTTTCAGGATCTAGAATCAGACCCATCGCGATGCCCGAAACGGGCGTCTTAATTTGCAGACCAGAATCCATGAGCGCTAAGGATCCCGCACAAACCGTTGCCATTGACGACGAGCCATTAGATTCCAGAATATCTGAGACGATGCGAATCGTATAGGGATTGTCTTCGCCCTGCGGCAAAACTTTCTTTAGTGCCCGCAGCGCCAGGTTACCGTGACCGACTTCCCGACGTCCGGGTCCGCGATTGGGTTTCACCTCACCCGTAGAAAAGCCGGGAAAGTTGTAGTGTAACATAAATTTGCTGTAGCCATAGTACATGGCAGTATCCACAATCTGCTCATCCAGCTTAGTACCGAGCGTGACCGTCGTTAATGATTGGGTTTCGCCACGAGTGAACAAAGCGGAGCCG
>NZ_JBGSXF010000111.1:0-15735 GCF_041751555.1 Persicitalea sp.
CGTATGCTCACCGACCTGCACGATGGGCAGCGCCCACTTGGTAGTGCTGGTGGTGAAGCACTCGTCGGCGTGGACGAATTCGTCGAACAGGACGGGTCGTACCTGTACCTCGAAGTGTGGGGCGGCGAGTTCCAGAAAAACCCGGCGGGTAATGCCATTAAGTACATTGCGGTCAGGCGTAACGAGCGTGTCGCCTTTGAAGTGGAAGACGTTACTGCGGGTCAGCTCGCTGATTTCGCCGCCTTTGTGGAAAAGCAAATCCGCCGCACTCTGCGCTTTCATTTCCCTGGCCTGCAGAATCATGTGGAGGTAGTTGGTCGTCTTGATTTCGGGCAAATCGCGGACGTAGTCGTAGGGCAGCACCTTGATGCCTTCGCTCAGGGCAGCAGGGTTTTCTTTGGGCAACGGTTCGCAGCGAATGATAAAATTAGGCTGTGTTACGGTCACGCTGTCGGCAGCGTAGCCACCCGTCAGCACGAAGCGGAAAGCCACCTCGGCCTCGCCGGAGCGCTTGTATAGGTCGGTCAGAACATCGGCAGTTTCGCCCTGCGTCAGTGGCGGCACCATGTGCAGCGACCGGGCCGAGTTCGCGAACCGCGTCCAGTAATCGTCCCAACGAAACGGCACGCCATTGTAGGTGCGGAAGTAGTCAAACATCCCGTAACCGCGCAATAGGCTAAGGTCGTTGGTTTTAAGCAGGTCGGCATCATTGGGCAAGATCTGGCCGTTGAAGTACTGGGTGTAGGGCATGGATGGAGTCAATTTGAAGGGTGCTTTACAAAAATGGCAAGAAAATCCGACAATGGGATTTTCTTACTTCTTGAACTCCGCCACGTTCTCCTTCGTCACCAATTGAAACGGCACGAGGATTTCCTTTTCGTAAGGCTGCTTGTCGATGATTTTCAGGGCCGTTTCGATGGCTTGCGAACCTTGCCGGGCGGCGTTCTGAAACACGGTGGCGTCGAGCGTTCCCTTTTCCACGGCCCGCAATGCATCTGGAATGGCGTCGATGCTTACGACCACCACTTTGTCTTTTATGCCGGCGGCTTCCAGGGCTTTGACGGCCCCCATGCCCATTTCGTCGTTTTGAGCAAAAACCGCATTGACCTTATTGCCGTACGATTGAATCCAGTTCTCCATCAGCGACATCGACTTGGCCCGATCCCACTCGCCCGTTTGGTGGGCCAGTAGTTTCAGGCCAGGGTACTTTGTCAGGATTTCACGCGCACCTTGCTCGCGCTGGATTTGCGCGGCTTGTCCCATATAGCCGTGAATCATGATCACATTACCCTTTCCGCCTAGTCTCTTAGCAATGTATTCCATCGCGATGCGACCCGACTCTACGTCGTCGGAACCGACGAAAGCCGTGGGTTTGGTAGCGGTAGCTGAGTTGACATTGATAATCGGTATACCCGCCGCCAGCGCCTTGGTCACAGCGGGCGAACTCGCCTCCACTTCGCAAGGGTTCATAATGATGGCACTCACACCCTGCGCAATGAAGCTTTCGATCTGCTCGATCTGTTTCAACGCCGACCGCTCAGCGTCCACCATGATCAGTTCCGCTCCGACTGCTTCGGCTTTTTTCTCCATCTCGTCGCTGACGTTAACGATAAACTCGTTCTGCATACTCAACATCGACACACCGATGAGCGGTGTGTCGCCCTGGGCGTCGTCGTTGGCTTGGTTGCAGCTTGTGAGGGCAGCGATTGTGGTAAACAGTAAGAGAAGTCTTTTCATTGTTTTGAGGGGAAAGTGTTCTGGGTAAAGGTGAGATAGGGAGATAATTTACTTACCTCTTCCGATTCAACCCATCCAGTACCACGGCCCCGATGATAATTACTCCCATCACTACTTCCTGATAATAAGACGTCACGTTAAGCAAATCCAAACCGTTGCTGATTACGCCAATGAGCAGCGCTCCGATGAGTGTTCCGGTCATGGTGCCGCTGCCGCCCGAGGTGCTGGTACCGCCGATGATGGCGGCGGCAATGGCGTCGAGTTCGAAGCCCTGCCCGGCGTTGGGCTGCCCGGTAGTGATGCGGGAGGTCAGCACGATGCCTGCCAGAGCGGCCAGCGCTCCGCAGAGGGTATAAACGAGCATTTTGATTTTTGCCACCGAAATCCCCGATGCCCGTGCGGCTTGTTCGTTGCCGCCCACGGCGTACATGTAGCGGCCCCAAATCGTTTTTTTGAGCAAAAGCGAACACAAACCAAAGACGACGACAAGAATGATGATGGGAAAAGGAATCCCGAACACCTGCCCACCGCCGATGAAGTTGAAGCCATCCGAAAGGTTGGATACGGGCCGTCCCTTGCTCAAGATCAAGGCCAGACCGCGCCCGATGGTCATAGTGCCGAGCGTCACGATGAAAGGCGGCACTTTGCTTTTGGTAATGACCAGGCCGTTGAAGCCGCCCATCGCCAGTCCTGCCGCCAGTGCTACCAATAGCGGAACCACGAGCGGGTAGGTATCGGGATGCGCGAACAGCGCCGCCGCTACGCCTGTGACGGCCACCATCGAGCCCAGCGACAGGTCGATGCCGCCCGTGATGATCACGAACGTGACGCCAAAGGCCAGCAGGGCATTGATGGATACCTGCGTGAGAATGATCGTGAGATTAGGAACCGTCAGGAAGCGTGGGGTAGTTAACGCCAGGGAAGCGCAAATGACTACAAAGGCAAACAGGATTCCAAAGATGCCCAGGCTGCGGATGCGGTTGGCTCGGGCGAGGAGTGGGGATTGAGTTTTAATCATTCTGAGTTACGAGTGAACGGCATGTTGCATAATTTTTTCTTGGCTCATCTCTTCCCGAGACAGCAACGCCGTTTGTCGCCCCTGCGAAAGTACTACGACCCGGTCGCACAGGCCGAGAATCTCGGGTAGTTCGGAGGAGATGAGTAGGATTGCAATCCCTCCGGCGGTGAGTTGGCGGATGAGTTTATAAATCTCGTGTTTGGCCCCGATGTCGATGCCGCGCGTGGGTTCGTCAAAAATAATAATCTCCGGCTTGGCGAGCAGTGTTTTGCCGATTAGGACTTTTTGTTGGTTGCCACCGCTGAGTTGCAGCACACTTTGCGACAGGCTGGCGGTTTTGATGTGTAAGTCGTTCACCATGCGATTAGCTGCGGTATGTTCACTTTTTCCGTTGATCAAGCTGCCCCGCAGGTGGTCGCGTAAACTCGACAGCGACAGCGTATGCTGCACCGACATGCCAGGAATACAGCCCCAGCCCTTGCGGTCCTCGCTAACGTAGCCAACGCCGTGCCGGATAGCTTCCTCCGGCGAGCGGATGGTCACCTTCTTTTTTTTGATAAAAACCGTCCCCTCCGCCAGCGAATCCAGCCCGAAAATGGCGCGGGCTACTTCTGTCCTTCCTGCGCCCATGAGTCCGGCCAGGCCCAACACTTCGCCCGCACTGAGGTCGAAGCTTATGTCCTGGAATTTTCCAGGAATGCCTAGATTTTTTACGGATAAAACTACCTCACCTTTCTGGCCCGTTGTTTCGGGAAAAAGGCTTTCGATTGTTCGCCCGACCATCATGGTAATCAAGGCGTTTTGGTCAAGTTCGGAGGCGGGTTTCGTGCCGACGTACTTCCCATCGCGCAGCACCGTCACCGTGTCGGCAATTTGGGCAATTTCGTCCATCTTATGCGAGATGTAGATGATGGCGACGCCTTTGGATTTTAGATCCTTAATAATTCCAAAAAGCGTGGAGACTTCCTTATCCGACAGGGCCGAAGTCGGCTCGTCCATGATGATGATTTTGGCGTCATGCGAAATGGCCTTGGCGATTTCAACCATCTGCATTTCAGCCACGCTCAGGTACTTCATTTTAGCATGGGCGTCTAGCGTCATGCCCAGGTCGGTCAGTAGGTTGTTTGTTTTTTGGTAAATGCCTGGGTCGTCGAGCCAGCCGGGTAGCCATCGGGTACTTTCGCGGCCCAGGAAAATGTTTTCGGCCACGGGTAGTTCCGGTACGACCTGCAATTCCTGGTGAATCATGGAAATGCCTTTAGCAAGCGAGTCCCGAACGTCGCGGCTTGCCCAGGGTTCTCCGGCAAAAGTAATTTCCCCCAAATCGGCGGTTTCCAGACCCATCAAAATCTTCATTAAGGTGGATTTGCCCGCACCGTTTTCGCCCATCAGTACATGTACTTCGCCCCGATGGAGCGTAAACTGCACTTCGTCCAGCGCTTTGATGCCGCCAAAGGATTTGGAAAGAGATTTTACAAGAAGAATAGGATCAGACGGATGACTTTCCATGCAGGAGGGAAGCGGTAAACCAGGGTTCACCTTTCAATTATATTCAAGTAAAAAGCACCTGAGAGAAGGCTCTACCCGTTTGAAGTAATTGATTTTAAACCTATGGAAGCTTTTTCCACTCAAAAACCTGAAATTTTTCCTGTTTTATGGGTACCTTAGTAGTTCTGCTTCCTTTTAGAAATTATAGTACAGACGGGACGCTTATTTCGTCGTCGAACAGAACACACAAAAAGCAAGCTACCATCCACCCCAATCACCCCCAACGAATACCATTTCCGTTTATGAATTTGAAATACCTCGTCACAGTAGTTTCTCTTTTTGTCAGTACCAGCGCATTTTCTCAGGATAAACCTGCCAACTACACCCAAAAAATCCCCGGCACAAACCAGGAATACGATATGGTCGTCATCCCGAGTGGCGAATTTGTGATGGGAAGCCCGGCGGGCGAGGCGAATCGTAATGCCGACGAAGGCCCGCAGCATAAAGTAAAGCTGGATGGCTTCTGGATGGGCAAGTACGAAGTGACCTGGGACTTTTTTGATCTTTATGCCTTCAAGAATATGGAGGCAGAAATGGCTAAGCGCTATCCCGATGATGAAAAGAGTGTCGCCAAAACCGACGCCAGCACTCGGCCTAGCCCGCCTTATGTGGACATGTCGTTCGGTATGGGTCGCGCGGGCTACCCGGCCATTAATATGACGCAGTACTCGGCCATTCATTTTTGCAAATGGCTTTACGACAAAACGGGCGTATTCTATCGTCTGCCGACCGAAGCCGAATGGGAGTACGCCGCTCGGGCGGGTACCAAAACGGCCTACTCTTTCGGCGACGATCCCGCCAAAATGAACGAATACGCCTGGTACAATAAGAATAGCGGCGGCACGTATAAGAAAGTCGGCACTAAAAAACCCAATCCCTGGGGCTTGTACGATATGCACGGCAACGTGATGGAGTGGACGCTCGACCAGTATCTGCCGGATTTGTACGCCAAAGCCGACGGAGAAGTAAAAAATCCACACGTCCCTGTCACTGAATTGTACCCCAATTCGGTACGCGGTGGTTCGTGGGACGACGACGCAGCGGTAGCCCGCTCCGCCGCCCGGACGCCCTCCGCCGCCGAATGGAAGATGCTCGACCCGCAATTGCCCAAGAGCGAGTGGTGGATGACGAATGCCTCTTTTCTGGGAATGCGACTGGTAAGACCCTTTAAAACGCCTTCTCCCGAAGAAATTGAAGCCTATTACAACCCGGAATTGATTGAAGATTATTGAATTTTACAACTAAACGTTTAACCAACACAAATACATCATGGACCAACAAAAACGACGTGAATTTTTGAAGGCCTCTGGGCTACTAGCCGGAGGAATTGCCCTGAGTCCGTTCGCTTCGGCGCACCGATCGTCCTACGGCTTTAACAGCAACGTGGACGACACCATTAAGGTAGCCCTGATCGGTTGCGGCGGACGCGGCACGGGTGCGGCGGCGCAGGCTCTCAGCACCAAGCAGAACGTAAAGATCGTAGCGATGGCTGACGCCTTCCGCGACCGTTTGGAAACTTCATACAAGAGCCTTACTTCCAAAAAATACACGGACGCCAACGGCAAAAACGTGGAGGGTACCGCCAAGGTGGATGTTCCCGACAGCCGCAAGTTCGTAGGTTTTGAAGCCTATAAGGACGCGATGGCCCTAGCCGATGTGGTGATTCTGGCCACGCCTCCCGGCTTCCGGCCCTACCATTTGGAGGAAGCGATCAAGCAAGGCAAGCACGTATTTTGCGAAAAGCCCGTAGCGACCGATGCTCCCGGCATCCGCAAGGTGCTGGAAGTGGCCGAAATTGCCAAGAAGAAGAAACTGAACATCGTCACGGGCTTGCAGCGCCACTACCAGCCCAACTACCGCGAAGCCATCAAGCGCATTGAAGATGGCGCCTTGGGTGACATCGTGGGTGGACAGGTGTACTGGATCAGCGGTGGCGTGTGGGTGAAGGATCGCCTGCCCAGCATGACCGAAATGGAGTACCAAATGCGCAACTGGTACTATTTCAACTGGCTCTGCGGTGACCATATCACCGAGCAGCACGTTCACAATATCGACGTAGCCAACTGGGTGAAGGGCAGCTATCCCGTCGAAATTCAGGGAACGGGTGGTCGCGAAGTACGCGATGGCAAGATGTACGGCGAGATTTTCGACCACCACTGTCTGGATCTGGTCTATGCCGATGGCACGACGATTTCGAGCCAGTGCCGCCATTACGAAGGTACTTATAGCCGCGTGGATGAGGCCTTCGTGGGTACGAAGGGACGCATCGACAGCTTCTCCAATAAGAATACAATTCTGAAAGATTACAAAGGCAAAGTCATTTACGCGCACGACTCCAAAGGCGACGGCAATCCTTACCAGATTGAACACGATGAGTTGTTCGAGGCCATCGCTAAGGGCGAGTACAAGTTTGCCGACGCCGAGCGCACCGCCAAGAGTACCATGACCGCCATTATGGGCCGCATGGCTACTTATTCAGGTAAGCTGGTGAAGTGGGATGAGGCCCTGAACTCGGACATCAACCTCTTCCCCGATAAGCTGGCCTGGGACGCGATGCCGAAGGTGTTACCTGACGAGAACGGCTTCTACCCTATTCCCGTCCCCGGTAAGACCCGCGCGGTGTAGGTCCTTCCTTGATTTGATTTTTGTAAAAAACCTGCGGAGCCATTCGGCTTTCGCAGGTTTTTCATTTCAGCGTGTTCAACTCGATGGTTTTGTCGCCGTTGATTTCCAGTAGCCATACTTTCACATCGGAAAATTTCCGTAAAATCTTTTTGCTTCGCTTCACTCCCGTCACGCTGAAAGCCGTTGCCAGCGCATCGGCCAGAGTACCGTTTGGAGCCACGACAGTGGTGCGAACGTGAAACCGCAGTCCAACGCCCGTTTCAGGGTTTACGATGTGTGAGTAGCGTACGCCTTCGTGTTCGAGATAGCGGTAGGTAGCGCCCGACGTAGCGATGCCCGCATTGGCGAGGGAAAGGGTCGAAGCGGTCGAATCCTGTGGTTTACCCGAATTGATGTTTACTTCCCAGGTCGCTTTTCGGGGCGGTGGGTCAGTCAAGGTAATGTCTCCTCCCGCGTCGATCAGGACTGAATTGATTCCCAGCTTTCCTAGCGTCTTCATCGCCTCGTCGGCGGCGTAGCCCTTGCCGATGCCGCCGACGTCCAGCCGCATGTTTTTTCGGGTAAGCCGGACTGATTGTGATCGACAGCGTAACTTCACATACCGGTATCCGACCGACCGCCGAGCCTCCCGCAATTCTGCTTCGGTTGGAAAGCTGTTTCGCCGCACGGCCCGTCGCCACAACTGCACTACCGGGCCGACAGTCACGTCAAAACTACCCCGCGTACGGCGACTTATTTTTTTTGCTAAAAAAAGAATTTTGAACAAATCATCGCTGACGCCCATCCACTCGCCACTACCCGAACTACCCGACAGGCGATTGATCTCGCTGCCGTCGCGGTAATCACTCAAAATTTCATTGAGCGTCTCAATGCGAGAGAAAGCAGCATCAGCACCTGCGTTGGCCAGCGAGTCGCTGGAAGCGTAAAGTACCAACCGGAAGGGCGAACCCATTAGGCCCTTCTCGAATTCGTAGCGCTTTTCCTGCGCAAGAACCCTACTCGGAAAGTAGAACGGAATCAGAAACAGGTTTATATTGAGGAATAATCGAAGGATAATTCCTCCTATTTTGCCACGAAACCTCGAACGGGTGAAGCTAACTATCTTCAATGCATTGATGATCCTGGCCATCGGAATGATGGTAATATTGACGGCTGTCTTCATGAAGATTCAGGAGGTGTCTCCCAAAAGCTCCAATTACCTCATGTTGGGCGGTCTTGCGCTAGAATTCCTCGGCACCGTTTGGTTCGTCCTGAGCCTTTATCGCCGTCGCAAAAACCTACGGGATTAGATTTTGCTTGCTTGATGGCGCAGGTAGAAATCCGCCAGCACTAGTGCGGCCATTGCCTCAACGATCGGTACCGCGCGGGGAACCACGCAGGGATCGTGTCTTCCTTTGCCTTGGACGGTCACTTTTTCTCCTTCCTCGTCCACACTTTCCTGATCCTGCATGATGGTAGCTACGGGCTTGAAGGCTACGCGAAAATAGATGTCCTCTCCGTTGGAAATACCACCCTGTACCCCGCCCGAGTGATTAGTTTTGGTGCGCACCTTGCCGTCGTCGTCCGTAAAAAAGGCGTCGTTGTGTTCCGAGCCACGCATCTCGACGCCCGCAAAGCCACTGCCATACTCGAATCCTTTTACGGCATTGATGCTTAACATGGCCTTACCCAACTCGGCGTGTAGTTTGTCAAAAACAGGCTCGCCCAAGCCAGCGGGTGCGCCCGTTATTACGCAGGACACAATGCCACCGATCGAGTCACCTTCTTTGCGTACCTGATCAATGTAATCGAAAACTACCTTCGCCGTTTCGGGTTCCGGCCAGCGTACGGCGTTATCCTCAGCGACGGCCAGTTGCAATTGTTGGTACTCTTTCTCCAACTTTATCTTGCCTACTTGCGAAACGTAGGCTTGAACTCGGATTCCAATCTTTTGCAAGATCATTTTCGCCACTGCCCCAGCCGCTACGCGAGCTGCCGTTTCGCGGGCAGAACTGCGGCCGCCGCCCCGGTAGTCGCGGGTGCCATACTTGGCCTGGTAAGTGTAGTCGGCGTGGGAAGGACGGTACTGCGTGGCGATGTGAGAGTAGTCTTTGCTGCGCTGATCCTGATTGCGAATGATGAGTGCGATGGGCGTTCCCGTAGTCTTGCCCTCGAACACGCCCGACATCACTTCAAACTCGTCGGCTTCTTTCCGCTGCGTAGTTATGCGAGATTGGCCGGGCTTGCGGCGATCGAGTTCGCTTTGGATAAAGGCTGCATCGAATTCGATACCCGCTGGACAACCTTCCAGCACCACACCGATGCCCACGCCGTGTGATTCGCCGAAGGTGGCTATTTTTAATATTTTTCCGTAAGTGCTGCTCATGGTCAGTTTATTTTCTAAAAATCCAAATCATCGCCCCTAACAAAACCAGTACGACCGCATTGGTCAGGTTGCGGATAATTTCCTGGTAGTCGATGTATGTATCAGTGGTAGCCATGTCTACGATATTGCCGTAAACCGGATCCTTTCCCTCACCCGTAAGGGAAGCGGCCTGTAAATTTTCGCCTGCTACTTCGATCGTTTCCGCTGACCGAAGCGTATCGTACCTAGTCTTAATCGGGTCAAAGTAAATCCATTGAAAGAATTTTCCCAATGGAAAATCTCCCTTTTGCCGCGCTACCAGATAGTAGTCGAAGGTTTTCTCTCCACTGACTTTCTCGTAACTCCGCTGTACCGTCTGGCTCACATCGGGTGGATAAAAGTCGAAGGCTTTGCTATTAGTGACTTCGGGCGGCGTTAAAGTAGCAATGTTGCCTTCCCCTTCGATCGTAAACAAGTATCTCAGACTTTCGCCCGAATGGACACTTTCCCTAGTGACATTTTCCCGCAATCGGTATTCGCCCACGGCAATTTGGTCTTTCTGCGGATGCGGTGGCAGGGGTTTTACCAGCACCCGGACGTGACGGGTAGAAAATGTTTCTACCGTTTTACTTCTTTTTCCATCAGCCAGCGTTTCCCAGAAAAGCATGTCCAGCTTTACGGCAGGAAACGAAACGGATTGCAACGTGATCGGAAAAAACACAGCCTGGTACATTTGATATTCAGTAAATTTTTTGCCGCCGATATTCACCTCCCGCTGGATGATTTCCTCAATTCCCACGTTTTCTTCCCAACAAGTGGCCGGACGTAGTTTCTTCAATATACTTTGTAGTTGTGCGTCCAAGCGATAAAACTCCATCTCTATCGGTGCGTTTTTTGCAACGTACAAAGCCAGCCGAACCGAAAATCCCTCTCGCACATATACGATAGGTTTTGAAACCTTTACTGACAAGAAAATACTTCCGGCAGCAATATCCTCGGTCGAGGAAATTATTTCTGGTTCTCCGGCGGTATTTTCAGTAGAAATCTCTTGGCTATCAGTTTTATTAAAGGTTAGGGTTACGCCTTCTCCCTTGATCTTAGTGCCATCCACCGTAACCTCGAAGGGAACAAGGGTGTATTTGCCTGCCTGCTTAGCAAAATACTGTTGGCTGATCGTTTGGATCAGAACGGTCATACCGTTCACCACGTTAGTGGTAGTGGTAGCCGATGCGCTTCGTTTTTCCAAGCCCGGTAGTTCGGGAAATTGTACAGAAGGTCGGCTGCTGCTATTACGCACCACTACCGACAGAATGAAAGGCTGATTTAGTGTCAGCTCTTTTTCACCTATTTCCACACTCGCGCTCTTCTCGGCTGGCTGCTGCGCCATCAAGGGGCAAAAGCCTGAAATTAGCACCAAAAGAACATACGCTTTCATCCGTCCGTTGCGTTCTATAAATCGGAAAGACAACCGATTTACAAGTTATATTTACAAGTTATTTCGTCTTTGTTTATCTCAATATCCTAAACCCCAAAACTAAGTAATACTATGGCCTCAATGTTAGAGTACATCAAAATCATCCTGCAAAAAGTTAGCTTCGATCGCAGATTATTTGAAAAAGAACTTCGTAAAGCCATCCGAATGTTGATGCCTGGCGAAGTGAAGCGATTGAAACTTTGGTGTTACGAAAAATTCGCGGCAGTGCACCAACCTGTTCTCGATACGTGTTTCGTAACGCCTAATGCGGTTCTCTGATTTCCTTCTTTTTTGAAAAAACGGCGAAGGCCACGGAAAATTCCGAGGCCTTCGCCGTTTCGACGTTTATGGCAGCTTATTATTTACTGCTACCTTTCTTTGGCGTTACTGCCGTAGCAGGCTCAGGTTCCATACCCAGTGCTTGCTTAGCGGTTGCATTATCAGGATCAACCGTCAGCAACTTTTCCCAGTAAGTCTTTGCCTTCGCTTCATCCTGTCCAACTGTCTGGTAGTAAAGCGCGATATAACTGTAAGGCTGTTTAAAATAGGATTTATTCACACTTCCGTCTTTGTCCGCTACTTCTACAAACTTTTCGTAATGAGGCAGCGAAATGCCCTTGTCTAGGTTAGCCTGTGCGCCGTAAATATTGTAAAGTACATTGGCCCGTTGCAAGTAGCTGTACGGCCAATCGGGTATTTTTTTAGAAGTAAAAGCAAACAGGGAATCAGCTTTAAGGTAATATTCCTTTTTCTTTGCTGCTAGCGTGGCACTATCCAAGCTTGCCATTCCTTCGGGCATTTTCGTCAAGCTAAGAGAGTCAATTTTGCCCGTCGAATCAGGTAAAGCAATGTTACTAGCCACGTACTGATAAGCCGTTCCTGCTTGGTAGTAATCATTCCCATTAGCTTTGGCAGTGTCCATGGCTATGCCTTTGTCGTAGGCCATACCTGCTTTCAAGTATTCCTTGTTTTTAAGGTAAAGATTCGCAATCTCCTTGTAGGTCACAGCCGATTCAGCTACGTTAGTATCCAGGTCGGCTCCTTTCATTAGTGCCTGAATGCCCTGCTCAGTGTACTCGCCTTCGGAAGCCATCTTATTATAGGCTCGGCCTAAATACTTGTAGTCATCCGGAACAAGGGTTCGGAAGTTTCCATCTTCGTCCTTGGTCGTGGGAGCTACCTCGATAAACTCTTCAAGATTTTTAATAGCATCTTCCATGTTATTGGTCTTGTAATAAGACCAACCGTACATTCTTTTTAGGATCGGGTTGTCGATTTTGCCCTTTATGCTTTCCAGCAACTCCAAGGAGCGAGAATAGTCGTCAGCTACGAAAGCGAACTGAGCCGCCCGTAGCACTGTTTCGGGATCTTTATCACCACTCTTCTGAATGTACAAATCGAAATTCTCCGCTGCTCGCTTGTACTGTTGTGCCAAGTAGTACAGTTCCGCCAAGTCTTTATATGCCGGAGCGTAGTCTGGATTTTTCTCAATGGCCTTCTTATAGTAATCGAGTGCGAGGTTGTACTGCTTACCACGTAGAAAGATTTGTCCAATGCGGTTATTAGCGACAGCGTAGTTAGGCCGTGCTGTCAGGGCGTATTCATAAGCGGTGACGGCCTGTCCACCTTCGTTCTTTTTGGAGAGAATGTCTCCTTTCACTATGTAGGCATCCGCCAATGTATTATCTACTTTGGTCGCTTCGTCGATCAGACGAATGGCTTCGGCCGGGTCGCTGGTTTTATCGAACAAAGACCAAGCTTCGCCAGCCCTGTAAAGTACATTGGCATCTTTACCGCGCGATTTTTTCACTGCGTAATCGATCATTTCTTTGCCTTTCTCACGGTTGCCTTGGCCCAGTTCGACCATAGCCATGCCTACTTGATTGATGTAGCTTTTGCTATCCTCGGCCAGGGCTTTCTCAAAAACCTTTCGAGCTTCGTCCAACTGATTAATGCGGACATGATAGTAGCCCAAGTTGAATAAACTCTGTTCCGACGGACTGGTCTCGGCCAGCTTCTTGAAAGTTTGTCCCGCTTCTTCTGACCTATCGGTATTCAGTTGGTCGAAGCCTTCCTGGGCTGTTTGGGCAAAGCTTATCGCAGTAGCGAACAAACTGAACGCCAGGGTAGTGATTGATTTTCTGAGCTTGTTATTCATTTCTTAATCAGGTTGAATAAGAGATTAAAAATTGGGTTGTATTAAAAAATGGGTTCCAAAGATAACGATTTGCAAACTAACTCTAAAAATTTTGTTTAGTCTGTACTTCTATATCTCTTGGATAAGGTATGGTCGGGACAAGTCCCATCTTCTCGATCACGAGACCACCTACATCACGGGCGATGTAAGTCATCAGTCCTCCGCCTAATCCTGAGTAGCCTTCTCTACTTATAATATAAATAAATCGTGCCAAAGGATAAGTACCTTTTCGCAGGTCTCGTTGGAAAGGTTGGCCGTAATCTTCTATAGAAGTTGGATTTTCATTTTCCGAAACACCCATTACTCGCATATTTTTGGATAATTTAGAAGTGAGTGTAGCATCTCCGTCACTAATCCAACTTACGCCGATAAATCCGATGGAGGAGCGGTTTTCACGGACATGCTTGATAACGTTTTCATTGGACTCCGCCGTATAAATAGGCAGCTTTGTGACATCCTGCACGCCGAAACGTTTAATCATAAAGTTCAGGTTACTAGCATTGGCGTGATCGAAAACCAGCGTGATAGGCCCCGACTGGCTGCTCCCTTTCAACTGGGACCAGTCCTTAATCTGCCCCGAAAAGATCCCTTCCAGCTCTTTAATCGTAATCAGGCTATCCTGATTGGCTTTTCCGGTAATCAGGGCAATGCCATCGATGGCTATTTTCTGCTCAGTCAGCTTGCCGTCCTGCTGTCTAATAATGTCGCGTTCATTCTGGCTCAGTGCCCGGCTGGTAAAGGCCAGGCGCGAACTGTCGCGGAGCAAAGAAAGGACTGCCTCTTGTTCTGGCAGGTAGGCGACATTGAAATGGGCGTCGGGATAAATACCCTCGTAGGCGTGCGTCAGAGATTTGACCAACGGCATGAAAGACTCATCTACGCTGACGTTGATAGTTCCCTGCCGAGGGTTGTCCAAGTTGCTGGATGTGCAACTGTACCAGAACAGTCCGGTCGCCGCGGCACAAGCCACACCCCAAAAATTCTTTGTTTTCAAAGTTATCGTTTTAGTCGCGTCTGAATCCGCGCGCGCGGTAGCCCCGGTAGACGCCATATGCGATCAGAGCTATCGCAAATATGTAGCGGTATACACTACCCACTGGCAGGAAGCTAAAAGACAAGGAGGAGGCGATCAGGTAGATGCCTCCTCCTACATAAACCAGTGCCATGAACATCGAAGTATAAAATGGTATCTCCTGATGCAATGGTCTTCTCTTCATGCGTTATTTTACTCGAGTTGGAAACTGATGGGCAGGTTGTATTTCACCCGCACCGGGCGTCCCGACTGCTTGCCAGGCTTCCACTTGGGCATGGTTTTCACCACCCTCATGGCTTCCTCGTCGCAACCGAATCCGAGACCTTTCAGTACGGCCACGTCCTGAATACTTCCGTCTGTGTTTACTACAAAAGTTAGGAACACTTTTCCCGAAACGTTAGCACGTGAGGCGGCGGCAGGGTACTTGATATTCTTGCCTAAGAACTTGTACATTTCCTGAATGCCTCCTGGGAATTCGGGTTGCTGCTCAACCACAGTAAAGATTTGCTCCTCTACCTTGGCTTCTACTACAGTACCTTTGCTCGGGGCAGCCACTTGCTCAGGGGCAATGATAATCTCCTGTGCGTTGATATCACCTTCCTGTGTTTTATTAGCCGCAACGGCAACTTCCAGTTTCTCCACCGTGGGTGGCGGCGTTTCGATGGGTACTTCTTCATCCTTCTTCACTTCCGGCGGCAGAAACTTTACGGTTTCAACCTTAGGTTGCTCGACAGGTGGCGGTGGCGGTGGCGGTGGCTCAGCGGGGTCGATGGGCGGTGGTGGAAGGTTCATCAAATCCACGTTCACCATTACTTCTTCCGCTTCATCCTCACTTAGGAATTTGTCGGCCAGCATCGGCGATAGCATCGCCAGAATAAAGATGGCGGCTCCGATTAGGGTGGATTTATTAATCACCCCGCGGTATTCCTGGCGCAAAGGATATGCTCCGTACGCCTTGTTGCGGTTCTCGAACACTATATCGTCGAGAGTCGCATTCGGGCTCATTTCTGCCATGGCGTTTGTTTTAAATTAATTGAATGAAAAATTGAATTACTGGTCTTCTGGCTGCGGTGTAACCCGGTCTCCCAGAAGTTTCTTCTCCGAATCCGAGAGAAAGTCAACCATCGCGTATCGCTTGGTTTTTGTGATGGCCATCTCGTCCAGAATATCCACAACGTTCTTGTAGCTGGAAACTTCGGTCGGTTTGATAACTACTACAAAGGGAAGGTTTCCTTCAGCGTCTTTCTCATTTTGGGAATTGATCCGCTTCTGTGATTTAAAAATCGCGTCGCGGAGTTCGGTTCCGAAGCGGACTTTCGTAAGTTCGTCCGGTGCCTTTTCGTCGTCTGAGGCGATTCCGTCTAGCAAGAAAACATCGTCGTTGCGTCCTAGGAAGACGGTTAGCACTTTCGACGCCTTCAAGGGTTCGGTTTCGATTTCCTTTTTCTCCTCATCTTTGTCGGGCACTGTAAGTGTCATCGACGTCGGCTTGCTGAGGGTCGTGGCCAGCATGAAGAAGGTAATAAGCAGGAAGCCCAGATCCACCATCGGGGTCATGTCCACGCGGGTGGAGAGTTTCTTGGCCCTTACTTTGCCATCGCCTTTCTTATTACCACCACCCGATTCTACTATTTCTGCCATCGCTTTTGATGTTTAGGGTAAACTCAATCGTTTACAGGTTTCTAATTGTCCGATCGCCAGCCTGCGGGCGGCTCCTCGGAGTCGGTGATCAGGTTGAACTTGTTGATGTTCTGCGATT
>NZ_JBGSXF010000112.1:0-13443 GCF_041751555.1 Persicitalea sp.
ATGTACACCCATCCCGGCACCAAACTCATGTTTATGGGCTGCGAATTTGGGCAGCCTTCTGAGTGGAATTTTGAGAAAAGTCTCGACTGGCACCTGCTGGACCACGGCCCGCACGCGGGAATCAAGAACTGCGTGAAGGCCCTCAACGAACTCTACCGCGCCGAACCCAGCCTGTACGAACACAGCTTCTCGCCCGAAGGCTTTGAGTGGATCGACACTCAGGATCGTGAGAATTCAGTCGTCATCTACGCCCGTAAAGGACTCAAAGCGTCCGAAAACGTGGTAGTAATCTTGAACCTGACGCCCGTTCCCCGCCCCGACTACCGCGTGGGGGTACTTTCGGAAGGCGACTGGACGGAAGTTTTCAACAGCGACGCCACGGAGTTTGGCGGCAGCGGCGTGAGCAACCCGAATGCCGTGGCTAGTGAAAATCAGCAGTGGCACGGACGGCCGCAGTCGGTGCGGATGAATCTGCCGCCTTTGGGAGCGGTAGTTTTGAAGAAGGAGTGAATTTAACGAATTCAGTTTATTCAGAAAGGCGGTTGCTCAAACCGCCTTTTTCTTTTGGGCTTTTTCCTACCTTTGCCCTTCGAAAAAACTACCTGCAACACATGAGAAAAGTCTTCCTAGCGGCCCTTTTGATCGGCTGTTCCACCTTTACGGCCCAGGCCCAGCGCATTTCCCGCGTTTCGGCGGGTTTGGATGTCGGCACGGGCTTTGGTAAGGGGCATTTTAGTCCGTCTTTACTCTACTACCAGACAATTCAACCTGCGAACGCACCCTGGCTTAGGCTAACGGGCGGGGGACGGGTGTGGAACTACCAGGCCCAGGATACTTATCTGACGGCTCCAGGTGGTAGCTCCATGGACGATACCATGCAACTCAGTCGGGCATCAGCTACGGGATTTAGCTTCGTGATGGGCATGAGCCTGCGACTGGGTAACTTCGTGGATATTGGCGCAAATGCCGATCTGCTGTCTTTTGCCTTTGGTAAAAGAAGAACTGCTACCTACCGCATAGCGGATCCCAGCAGCATAGCGGAATCCGACACAATTAGCCCTAAACTGAACGGCGAGGGCGTTGACATCGCCCCGGCCAACCTGAATGCCGTTCCTGCCTTCTTGCGCAATAACAATGGCCAGGCCGAAGCCTTCGTCAGGATTTGGCTTGGTAAGCAAGTGGGCGTTAAGTTCGGATATATGATTGGCCAGATCTCCTACCGCTCAGATTTTAAGCTCAATAACGGGCAGAAACGATTCTCGTCTGGATACCAAATGCCCTACGTGGCGTTGTCTTTTCCGCTTTATAATTAAATAGAGGAGAAAGGAGGAGAGGATAAAAGAAGGAAAGGACGAGGCCGACCCTGCGGGCTTGCGCCAGCATTCTTTTTTCCATCCTCCTTTTCTCCTTAGAAAATTATGGCTGAAAAACTTACGGATTCGCACAAGTACCGACTATGGCGTAAAAAGCTGGAAGTCAACGGACTGGACATTCATAACATTGAGGAAATCTACTCCCGGCGGAAAGGCGACGGAGAAGTACTCTTCTCATTGCTGATGACCGACGCCACTACGCCCGAGGGTGATAAAATTCCCCCGATTTGCTTTTTGAAAGGAGAGGTCGTTTGCGTGCTGATTTGCTTTATTGAAAAAACTACCCGCGAGAAATATCTGCTACTGGTTAAACAGCGGCGCATCTGCGATGGTGGCTACACCTACGAACACCCGGCGGGGATGCTCGACAGCGAAAGCGACCCCGCCGCTGTAGCCGCCCGCGAAGTCTACGAGGAGACGGGCGTCGAAGTGGCAAAAGAAGAACTAACCCGACTGCTGAATCATCCATGCTACCCTTCCACCGGTACCAGTGACGAAGCCATGTATTTTTTCTTTTATGAAGTCGAATTACCTCGTGCCGAAATCATGGCCTACCACGATCAGAACATGGGCGTCGAATCGGATCATGAGCGCATCACGACCCACATCGCACCCTTCGTCAAAGGCCATCGACTGATTACCAATACCAATGGCATCCTACTGGATTATCTATACTTAAAAGAAGTAGGCGATTGGGAATTATTGAAGAAGCTATGAAGCAGCTATCACTCCCTAGATTTTCACAGTATTTGCCGGAAACTACACGGTTGATATTGCCGCAATTTTAAAATTACGCCTATATTTGCACCCCGATACCCAAAGCACCCGTAGTTCAATGGATAGAATTTCGGTTTCCGGTACCGACGATAGGGGTTCGAATCCCTTCGGGTGCACAACATTCTACTTTAATCCGTTAACTGTTAGTTAGTTAGCGGATTTCATTTTTCAGAGGTACCAGAAAAGGTACCAGTTTTTCAAACTGACGCGGTTTTTTACCCTTCCTTCTCATCGGTGTAGAATAATCGGGCAAACTTGGAGTTTCGCGTTAGTTGGCGTTTTCGCGGTCAGCAGTTCGGGCGGTGGCCACGCCTTTTTTGGAACTCCGAAAATTGCCTTTCATGTTGTGATTGCGTTGTGATCGTGCCGTGATTGGCCACGGGTGGGGTTCGTCATCGGGACGAACGGCCCGCCTTTTTTATGGACACTAATAATTCCTTCCGGCTGCTGTTCTTGTGCTGTATTTAGTAAGACTGCGTAGGTGGTCAGCGGTGGTGTTCATCTAATTACTTTCAAATTAAACCGCCTGTTGTACGGTCGTACTCTGTCGGGCGGGCGGAGGTAGTTATATTGCCTGTTTTTAGCCTGTTTTGCAGTTTATTTATCGCCAATTTTGGCCCCGCCGCGCTCTGGCGAAACTACCCCCCCCCTCTGAATTTTGGCACGATGCGCGTTTGGGGGGTCGGTCGGTATACACGGCAAAGACGTTAAGGTTTTTACCCTCCCCTCCCTTCGGCTGGGCAAATGTACCCTGCAATGAAAAAAAGGGTAGTGAATTTTGACACGATACGTCTTTGGGGGGTCGGTCGGTTGTCAGCAGTAAACTGCCACTCCCCCGGCCTTTGGCGGTTAACGTTCCGGCGGCCCTTTTTTATAGTGTCTGATTTTTGAAATTTTGACACGATACATGTTTGGGGGGTCGGTCGGTTGTCACAGTCCTTTGATCTCCCACGGCGTACCCTTCCAGTACTCCATTACTTGCCGCTGCTCCGGCGTCAGTCGTAGTACTTCCAGCGGATCGAATAAGGGCGTTTGACAGATAGCCCGCTCGATACTCCGGCGCGTGTTGTTGCGGGTGTTGCTGTCGTCGTTGCGGGCGTGGTGAGCGGTGCGGTAGGTTTCATCGTGGTAGCTCCGTCTTCTCTTGTTGGTTCGGCGCGGGCCTATTTTCGCCTTCACCTCCTCCGGTTTTGCCTTCACCGTCTTCTCACTTATAAAAACGCTGTCCCTTCGCTGGCTATCGATACCTATACCCGTGGTCTTGCATCGACGTTGTACCGTCGTCATCGGCGGCGGCGGGGTTGTTGTTGGTGGTGGTGGTGATGTTTTTACTTGTGGTACATCAGGACGTTTGCAAACTATACCTAAACGTTGCAAACGTCCGGTTTTGCGGCTACGGGTTGCGGGTCGTTGCAAACGTCCGGTCTTCCGGCATCTTCGGCGGGTTGCAAGTCGTTGCAAACGTCGCCTTTCGTCAGGTGCTGCCACTTGTCGCGGATAAGTCCGGCCACTACCTTTTTGCGGTCGGGCGGCGTTCCGTTGGGCGGTGTCCCGTCGCCGTGGAGGGTGCGCTCTACCAAAGTGCGGTACTCTTTCAGGAGTTGGTACCGCTGCCTCCGGCCAATGGTTTTTAAATCCTGGGTGGTGACGGTTTCCACGGTGTCGCGCTCGTTGGCGGTTAATTTGGTCGCTGGCAAACGTTCGCGGATCAATACCAATTCCCATGCCTCGGACAGCATCGCGCCCAACGTCGCCAACTTTTCGGCCTTCATCAGGTCTTGCAGCGTCCGCACGTCGGCCCCGTGGAGGAATCGCATTGATTTTACCTTCACCTCGAAGCGTAGCAGGTTTCCCGGTCGCTCGTACTGTGCGCCTTTGTCGTAGCACTTCACGAAGCAGTCAAAGTTTTTGGCCTGGTAGTAGTTGCCGCCATTGCGGACGGACACGCGCCCGAATGAATACGATTTGTAGGCTATCAGGTCGCGCAACAATTCCGGCGGGCTGAACGGTGTCGTAAGGTTGACCCCAAACTCCACGTTTTTTAGTTCGGCCTGTGAGGGCGCAATTTTGAGCCATTGGCAAAGGTCGTGTATAGTGTCCCACAAATCGACGCGGGTAAAGTTGTTCCAGTTGTGCGCCCCGTCGTTGAAATACTTATGCAGGCTCCCGGCTATCTCGGTTCTTCCAGAATCGTGCAGGGTAAATTTCAAATTCTTGTACGGCGTTGAGGTATAGCGGTCGCGGCCCCGCTGGAACCCTAACCGGGCATTTTCTAAAAGTTGCCGGGTCAGTTCCTCATCGTAAATCCATATCTTTACAAAATCAATCATAGCGGTGTGTTTTACGCCCGTTGTGTGAGAATCGAACATTAAGTAAAAAGGGGATGGGCATTTGCCTATCCCCTTTTTTGTTGATCCTATACCGTCGCGGGCTGCTGGTGTAGCTGGGTGATGAATTGAGAATAGAAGGCGTTGACCTGCGCCGGAAACACCCGGATTTTACGGAAGTAGAAAACGGTCAGGCGGGTATCACTTTGCCAGAAACGGAAACAAACCTCTGATTTGTCGTAGTCGTTGCCGTGGAGGTACCCGGCAAAGGGTGTGTTTCGTAGGCCCGTGAAGAAAAGGCGGGTTTTGTCGCGGATCCGTCCGGTAATGATGGTACCGTTTGAATAGCGGCGCGTTACCTCGTCCCTTGCCTCTTCCGTCCATAGTTCGGCGGGTAGGTAGTTGAAAGGTACCCCGGTGGGAAGTTTTTCGTACTTCCCGGTGCTGTCGTTGAGTTGGTACTCTTCACGGAAATAATCCGTGGTTTTCCCATTGATTGAGAATGAACATTTAGTAGCCATCGGGTCGCGCGGGTTAGGAGTGAATTACTTTAACCTTACTGAGCGCGGCCTCCACGTCGGCGGGTTTGTAAAGTACCCGGTGGCCGAACTTGTGGGCGGTGATTTCGCCCGTGCGGGTGCGCTCCCATAGCGTCGTTAGGGTTACGCCTAATTGGGCGGCGGTTTCCTTACGGCTCAAATAGCGCGGCTCCGTGGGCGGCTGGGTAGGGTAGGGGGTGAAGGCGGTCAATGCCTCCGACACGGCTAACCGAATGATTTGTGTTAACTCGTCGGGCGTGAATTGGGTGGTGATGATACTTTGCATACGAATAGCGTTTGATTCGATGCAAAGGAATTAATTTCACCTCCGTTAGATGCCAAATCGCGCGAATTTATGCTTTAAATCGCGCGAATTTATGTTCAATACGATACAATACCGTTGCTAACGTGCAGCATCACGTTTTGTAGTTCTACGGCCTTTACCTCTTCACCTCTGAGCGATACCACGGCTAAGGTATCCCCGGCGGCGTTCATAAACTCCACTACGTGAAAGTCGCCGCTGTCTCCCGATACGGGTTCGTAAACGTGCGCCACGGTACCCACGTCGCCCCGGTGGAGGTTATGCTCTGGCAGGTCGTGGAGGAGGGCTACTAAATCAAGTTCCCTGTGCATGGGAATGATAAAGTTTTTAGGCGGCTCGGTCACTAAGATGCAGCATTACGTTTTGCAGTTCTACGGCCTTTACTTCATCCTCGCGTAAAGTCACTACCGCGACGGTATCCCCGGCGGCGTTCATGAACTCCACTTCGTACAATCCGCTGCTGTCGGTTGGGGTGGCCTCGTACACATGTACCACGGTTCCCACGTCGCCACGGTGGAGGGTATGCTCCGGGCGGTCATTGAGGAGTGCTACTAAATCTAAATCCTTGTGCATGGTTATTTTTTGTTTGGATAGGCGGTTAAAAATCTGGGTACTTCCTGGTTGTCATCTATGAGCCACACGGTTTTTAGTGCGTAGTCCCGGCCGTTGGGCGCGGTGATTATCCCCTTTACTACGTACTTCATGCCTCTGGGCGTTGGCTGAACGGTAGTCACGCGCCCCGTGCGGGCTATCTCTTTTAAATCCTCCGTCAATCGGTCGGGCTGCGTCTGGCTATACCCGGCTATCGCGAAAAATTGCGCCTTCCCGCTGTTCTGGCTGTGGAAAGGGTTGAGGAGGTACGCCTCCACTTTCTCCGCTGCTACTATGGCAAGTTCGCCGCCTGGCAATCGCTCGTCAGGCTCCATCATTGCGCTATGCGTATAGCTGACGATTGCCGGAAAAACGGGTGATCGAGTAGGCGCGTGGCGGTTTCCTCTTCGCTAATTTTGATATATTTCATAAAGGAGGTTTCGGTTTTGTGTCCGGTCAACTTCATTATATCCAGCGTCGAAACTCCGTTTTTATAGGCATTGGTGGCAAAACTCCGGCGGGCGGTGTGCGTCGTGACCTCTTCCCACTTTTGGCGGTTGACAGTCACGCGGCGGCCCCCTTTGTTGCGGGTCGTTTCTACGGGATCGTCAATCCCGGCGCGGCGGGCTATTTCTTTCAAATAATTGTTGGCCTTCTGGTTGCTGATCGTGGGCGGCGCGGAACCGTCGTATTTATCGAGTATCGCGCGTAATTGGTGGCTAATCGGTACGTACACGGGTTTATTAGTTTTCTGCGCCCTTACGCGCAAAATTTGGCCCCCGGTGTCGTTGGTGGTAATGTTGCTGCTCCGTACCTGCGATAAATCGGAATAGCGTAGGCCCGTATTGCAACCCACTAAAAAGAGGTCGCGGACGCGGTCAAGTCCCGGCGTACCGGACAAATCGAGTTCAAACAGGCGGTTTAATTCTTCGTGGTTGAGGTAGATACTTTCTACCTCCTCCGACGGTTTCACAAATTCGCTGTCTTGAAATTTGATGTTGGTGTGTAGCCCGTCCTTCATCGACTGTTTCATAAAGACCTTCACGTATTTAATCACGTTGCCTTTGTGGTTGGTCGCTGATCCCTGTCGGTTGAGGTAGGCAATTAGTTTTTGGTAGAGGTGGAGGTCAACGTCTTCAAATTCGATGCGTACCCGCTGAGTTTTCTCAAAGGTGGTCAGGGTCTTGAATACCGAACTGATATTTTTGATCGACCCGACGGAATAGCGTTTTCCGGTTTTGGGAATGCAACGCGCCCCGCTCTTAATATCGGCAATGAAGCGTTCGACCCATTGGAGAAAGGACGGGTGATCCTCATCCGCGGGCGCGTCCTCCTTCGTTTTTAGGTGGAGATCAAGTAAAGTCTTGATTGCGTCCGTGGAGGGTATCACGTCGCCCCGCTCGTTCTGATAGTCGAGTAGCACTTTGGGTACCAACTTCTCTATCTGGTTGAGGCGGGTTTTGAGTTCTAGGTAGTGGGCAAACTCGCGGGTGTTGCGCGGGCGGCGGGTTGTATTATCCCAAAATTCAGGTAGGATAGATTCGCCCGTGTAGTAGGTTAGGCGTTGATTGGCGTAGCATATCCGGCACCGGATCGGCGTAGCCTTGGTGGCATCGAGTTTCTTGAGGCTAAACCTCACGCTCACTTTTGTCATGTCATTGCTGTTAAGAATCGAACAGGACAAAGATAAACGTTTCTTCTAAAGGTACCAGAAAAGGTACCAGTTTTTTTAAATTCCTCTGTATTTCATTAAATCTAGTTAAACACTAATACGCCTTAAAACGCTATAAATCAGGTTTTTTACGATAAATGGCATTTAAACAAATCATAAGGTTGTCATCCCTTCGGGTGCACTTAAAAAATCCGCTAATCATTAAATGGTTAGCGGATTTTTTACTTAGGTGCAGTCTATTCAATACCCATACCACTCCCCCCACCACTGCGCCAGCCGCTTCCTGATCTCCTCTTCCCGCGCATTTTGTCCAGGTTTGTATAGCGAAGTACCTTGCAGCTCATCGGGCAGGAAGTTCTGTTGCGCGAAATTTCCCTCGTAGTTATGCGAGTACTTGTAGTCTTTTCCATACCCAATTTGTTTCATGAGCTTGGTCGGAGCATTACGCAGGGCCAAAGGTACGGGCAGGTGAGCCGTTTTTTCGGCAAGGGCAATAGCCTCGTTGATCGCCAGGTAGCTGGCGTTGCTCTTGGGCGAAGTAGCTAAGTACACTGCCACCTGCGACAGGATGATGCGACACTCGGGGTAGCCGATAGCCTTCACGGCCTGAATGCAGGAATTGGCCATAATAATAGCGGTTGGGTTAGCATTACCGATATCTTCGGAAGCCATGATGAGCATTCGCCGGGCTATGAAGACCGGGTCTTCCCCGGCTACAATCATGCGGGCCATCCAGTAGAGAGCGGCATTGGGGTCGCCGCCGCGCAGGGATTTGATGAAAGCCGAGATGATGTCGTAATGTTGCTCACCCGACTTGTCGTAGCGGGCCATGCTTTGCTGGGCCACATCCGTCACGAGTTTGTCGGTGATACCGATGCTTTCCTTTACACCTTCGCCAAGCACGACGAGTTCCAGCAGGTTCAGCAGCTTGCGCCCGTCGCCGCCTGAAAGCCGAAACAGAGCGTCGTAGGACTCAAAACTTATCTGCTTCTTCTGTAACCAGTCGTCTTTTTCCAAGGCCCGATCCACCAGTTCTCGCAGTTCCTGCTCACCAAGTGATTCCAGAATATAGACCTGGCAGCGCGAAAGCAGCGCAGAGTTCACTTCAAAAGAGGGATTCTCGGTCGTGGCGCCAAGGAGCGTAACCTGCCCTTTTTCCACGGCCCCGAGCAGGGCATCCTGCTGGCTTTTGTTGTAGCGGTGGATTTCGTCAATGAACAGAATAGGGGAGAAAAGCCCCATCGGTCTATTCAGAATTTCTCTCAGATCCTTTACGCCCGAACTTACTGCGCTCAGGCTGTGAAAAGGCCGCTTAGTCGCCTCGGCGATCAGGAAAGCCAGCGTCGTTTTGCCCACGCCTGGCGGCCCCCACAGAATGAGCGACGGGATAGTATTGCTCTCAATGGCCCGGCGTAAAGGGCCGTTCGGACCAACGAGTTTTTCCTGACCTACGTAATCGGCTAACGAATGCGGACGCATTCGCTCAGCCAGTGGAGCGGCGTTGGGGTGCATGATTTTTGGGGCGAAGGTAGGAAAGGAGGAGCAAAGGGACAAAGCACAAAAAAAGCGCGACCTCCCAAAGAAGACCGCGCTTTTCCAAACAAAAAGTATTAAAGCGTCACGCTTTCCAGTGTCATGTTCTTTTTAAGATTGCTCAACGCTCCGAAGACCAGGTTATAGACCGACTGAATATTGATTTTCATCAGGTCGGAAATTTCCTGGTTGTTCATGTTCATGTAAAATTTCAGGAAAATGGCCTCACGCTGCCGACGGGGCAGGTGGTTGATGGCTTTGTTGAGGTGCTGGTTAGTGGCCTCGAACTCCTCGTCCGAAATCAAATCTTTCTCGTGCGAGGTAGTATGAATGTGCCAGTACTCTACGGGAATATCCTCGTTGCTTGTGTGCTTCTGCAGGGCGTTGAGGTGGCGCACCAGCTTGCGCTTGATGGAAGCCATGAGATAAAAGCGAACCGAAGTCGTGTCGCCAATGGTTTTGCGGTTTTTCCACAACTCGACGAAGAGATCGTGGATGCAGTCTTTAATGAGGGGCTTGTCAACGGTGAATTGTGAACAGTACTGATAGAGAATGTGGACGTAGGATTGATAAAGACAGGCATAGGCGTTTTCGTCGCCTTTTCTGAACTGGTTCCAGTAACGCAGTTCTTCTTCTTGTTTGTACCGTACGTAGGCCATAAGCGGGGGTTAGGATGATTAGAGGTTAGATGCAAATTACTAATAAGGGTCTGTTTTACACTTGTAAATATATTTATAAAAAAACATTAAAAAAAAATATCGCACAGGGAATATTAATTTCCAAGTCGATTAAATTTTCTTAAATCCGGGAATTGTGCAAAAACAGAGACGAATAACTTTACCCGTTACCCGTAAGCGGGAACGAAAGAAAATTTATCTCCGTCGAAAAGTCCTTTATCGCTGAGTTTCAGGGCAGGGATCACTAAAAGCCCCATAAATGACAGGCTCATAAATGGCGATGCTAGCGTGCAGCTCAGCTTCTGCTTTACGAATTGATCGAGCCGGGTGTAATTCTCGGCCACAGCGTAGCCATCGACATCGGTCATCAGACCAGCGATAGGAAGCGGGAGGATATGCGTTTGGTTATGACCTACCACCGCTATGCCACCTTTGGCTTCCACAACTGCGTTGACGGCCTGGCAGAGACTTTCGTCATCGCAGCCCACGGCAATGATGTTGTGCGAATCATGGCCGACGGAGGAGGCAATGGCCCCACTTTTCAAGCCAAAATTGCGGACGAAAGCTACGGCGGGGACAGCTTCTTCGTAGCGGTTGACGACCGTTATTTTCAAAATATCCCGTTCCACGTCGCTCTCAATAACCCCGTCTTTAACCTGAACTTCTTCCTGAACACTATTCGTGATAAGCTGTCCATCAAGTACCTCGATGATCCGTAGGGAGACAGATTCCCCCGAAGCTTGGCAGACAAAGTCTCTAGGCTTTTTAGGCGAACAGTTGAAATGGTTAACATGATCGCTGCGCAAGTTGGATAGTAGTGAATGACCGCCTTCGGCCACCAAATCACCGTCCAGGTAGGTTTGCAGAATGTTAAAATCAGCCAAATTATCGACCACAATAAAATCTGCCGGGTCGCCCTCTCGCAGCAATCCCACGGGCAGGCGGTAGTGCAAAACGGGATTCAGACAGGCAGCTTGCAGGACGTCAAATACATTGTGCCCCAGAGTTAATGCTCTTTTGACCAATGCGTTAATGTGGCCTTCTGCCAGACTGTCGGGATGCTTGTCATCGGAGCAGAACATAATCTTATTCGGAAACTCGGCCAAGAGTGGAATCAGGGCATCGAAGTTTTTTGCCGCGCTGCCTTCCCTGATTAGAATGCTCATCCCGTAGTCGATCTTCTCAAGGGCTTCGTCGTAGGTGAAGCACTCGTGATCCGTATTGATGCCTGCTTCGGCGTAGCGACGGGCGTCGTCACCCCGCAGGCCGGGGGCGTGGCCGTCAATAGGTTTGTTGAATGCCTTAGCCAGCGTAATCTTTGCCATCATATCCGGGTCTTCGTTCAGTACGCCGGGGTAGTTCATTACCTCGGCCAGATAGCCGATCTCTTTCATTGCCAACAGCTTGCGTACATCCTTTGGCCCAATGACGGCTCCTGCCGTTTCAAAAGTGGTAGCCGGGACGCAGGAGGGCGCTCCAAAACAGAATTTGAACGGTACTCGCTTGCCGTCTTCAATCATGTACTTTACCCCATTGATGCCCAATACGTTGCCAATTTCGTGCGGGTCGGAGACGGTAGCTACCGTACCGTGGACTACCGCCAGCCGGGCAAATTGACTGGGCGTGAGCATCGAACTTTCGATATGGACGTGGGCATCCACGAAACCGGGCAGGATGTAAGGTAAGGAAGGGTTCTCCGGGCCGAGCAAAGAAACCCCGGCGATTCTTCCGTTATTTATCGCGAGACGGCCTTCTCGGATGGTACGGTCGAAAAGATTGAGAAGATTGGCGTGCATGGATATTATTCAGGATCAGGATGGGAGTATGACCAAAGAAAGGCAGAATCCCAGAATAATTAAATGTTTGGTTTCCTAAAATTATTTAGTGAACCAGGTAAATACCAATGTATTTTCGCCTTTGGTAACAAACGAATGAACTCCGAATGTTTCGACTTGATCACAAAGTAGCCCTCGTCACGGGCGGAGCCAGCGGTATCGGGCTGGCTATTTCTACCATTTTTGCCAAACAGGGGGCTGAGGTTCACATTTTGGAAATCAACGAAAGCCAGGCGAAGACAGCCGTTGAGGAAATCACGGCGGCGGGTGGAAAGGCCGTAGCGCATACGCTCGATATATCGAAGCAAGCGGAGGTGGTGAAAACGATCGACGAGATCGCTGCCAAACAGAAAATTGATATTCTGGTTAATAACGCGGGCATCGCCCACATCGGCAAAGCCCACACTACGTCGGAGGAAGATTTCGACCGGATCCTGAACGTCAACATCAAAGGCGTTTATAACTGTCTTTTCGCCACGATTCCCCATTTTCAGAAAAATGGCGGTGGCGTAGTTCTCAACATGGTTTCGATTGCCGCCACGGTAGGTATTCCCGACCGCTTCGTATATTCGGCCAGCAAGGGCGCGGTGTTCGCCATGACGCTTTCAGTTGCCAGAGACTACCTGGCAGACCATATCCGCTGTAATAGCATCTCGCCTGCGCGGGTACATACACCATTTGTAGACGGTTTCATTGCCAAAACCTATCCTGGGCAGGAAGAGGAAATGTTTGAGAAACTCTCCAAAACGCAGCCGATCGGCCGCATGGGCAAGCCGGAAGAGATCGGTGCGCTGGCCCTCTACCTTTGTTCCGATGAGGCAGCATTTATTACGGGATGTGATTACCTGATTGACGGTGGATTTGAGAAACTGAATAATTAAGCCTAGTAAAAGGTTATTACTACCAAGTTCGCTATTTGCGAACTTATGTCTATATTTGCCTTGATGAGAATAATTTCCCTGAGAACCATAAAGAAGTTTTGGGAGAATTATCCTGAAGCCGAACCTAATTTAAGACATTGGCATAGCAAAGTTAGCAGGAGCAGTTATCAATCTCCGCAAGAGGTCATTTCCCATTTCAAAGGTGCGAATTACGTGGGTAATGAAAGAATAGTGTTCAATATTGCTTGGAACAAGTACCGATTAGTCGCAGCATTCAATTACGAATACCAAGTCTGCTACCTGAAATTCGTGGGCACCCACCAGCAGTACGATAAAATAGATGCGAAAACTGTGGAGATTTAATTTATTGATATGGAAGCTAGTAAAATGAAGCCGATTAAGACTGAAGCCGAATATGATGATGCTCTAGTAGAAGTGCAGAAGGTTTTCGATGCTAAGAGAAACACCCCCGAAGGAGATCTTTTGGAAGTGCTGTCTTTATTAATATATGATTACGAACAGAAACATTACAAAATAGAAAGCCTTTCCCCTCTTGAGGCACTAAGATGCGAAATGGAAGAACAAGGTTTGACGCAGAGTAGCTTAGCTGAACGAATTGGAATGAGTAAAAGCACTATTTCAGAAATTCTCAATGGTAGAAAACAGATGAGTGTTAGGTTTTTGAAATTTTTGCACAAAGATTTGGGCATCCCTGCTGATATACTGCTGAGCTGAAAACAATAATTTGCAACCATTAAAACCTATAAAACCAGAACAGATAAATGAAACTATTTCGCTTCGGCGCGCATGAACAGGAAAAGCCGGGAGTCATTGCTCTCGACGATAAAAGATTAGACGTCTCGGCATTCGGTGAGGATTATGACGAGAAATTCTTCGCCACTGACGGCCTGAATCG
>NZ_JBGSXF010000113.1:0-17358 GCF_041751555.1 Persicitalea sp.
GCATCAGCATCACCGCCGCCATCGTTTCCAGGCCATCGAACAAATTCCCCAGCCGGATATTCTCGTTTTCGGCGTGTTGATTATTATCGTGATTGGCAATGGGGACGGTCATTGTTTTGGCATTCAGAAATTTCTCAAATAGATACAGCGGCAAACTACCGCCCGAGGTAGGTTGTAGCACTAACGGATCGGGGGTGGTGGTCTGCACGGCGGCGATGACTTTCCGGGCGATGGGCAAATCCATAGACGTACGCTGGGCGTTGTAGCCATCATTGCCGGGGATAACCTTGCAGATTTTCGGGTACTTTGCCCGTTCGGCGTCGGTGGGGTCGTGGTCAATGACGTAGTAGCCCTGGGCCACGATGTGATCGATTACCTTTTGCTGCTGTCGCTGCGCGTCGTTGCCCAGCACCAGCCGTAGGTCCAGCACGGCAGTAGCGTAGGTCGGGATTTGGTTGGAGGCCATTTTACCCACATTACCACTTTGCATCCCGTTGATGTTCAGCGATGGTAGGCCGATTACCTCATTCAATGCTGTTTCCGGCATTTCGGTCGCGCTTATTCCTAGCTCGCCCTTCATTTGCGCTTCCACCGAGGGTACTTCCCGCATTGCCTTCTTCTCGGAAGCACTGAGCGGCGTCACGTCATCGTAGAAACCTTTGATGGTTACCCGGCCGTCGTCGCCTTTCATGGAACTAAGCAATTTGGCCAGCATCAGGGCGGGGTTGGGCGCCCAGTTGCCGTAGTGACCGCTGTGCAGGGGACGCTTGGGACCGTACACGGTTAGGTCGAGGTGGGCATCGCCCCGCACGCCGAAGACGATCTGCTTCTTGCCAGACTGATGCACGGGACCATCGCAGATGATCCACAGATCGGAGGCCAAAAGTGATTTGTGCCTTTCCAGTATCTCGTCCAGGTGTGGCGACCCGGCTTCTTCCTCGCCTTCAAAGAAAAATTTGAGATTTGAAGTAGGTTTGAAGCCACTTTTTACCACAGCCTGGTAGGCATTCAGGATAGTATAGACGCCCGCCTTATCGTCGGAAGCCGAGCGGGCATAGATGCGCCAATCCCGATCGTACTTGCCATCGGAGGGAAAGGGAATGTTCTTACCATTTTTGTCAATGGCTCCCGTGTAAAGCTTTGGTCCGAACGGTTCGAGTCCGGTGGCCCACTGCGCGGGATTGACAGGCTGGCCATCGTAATGGGCGTAAAAAATTAGTGTTTGGGTTGCCCCCGGTACTTTCACTTCGCCAAATACTGCCTGAGGCGCTCCCGCCGTGGCGGGCGACAAAAGCTGCACATTGGCGATGCCGCGTTTTTGCATCATGTCCATAATCGCAGCGGCATTTTTCCTGATATTGATCGTGTCGCGGGCGACGTTGGGCAGGGCAAGGAAGGCACTGAACTCGCGGATGATTTTATCGGCGTTTTGGGCGCCGTATTGCCGAATTTTCAGCGTTTCGGGTGACTGGGCCGCAGCCAAGCGGACTCCCAAGACTGTGAGCAAAGAAAAAAGTATAAATTTTTTCACGGATTTGAATTGTGGTGAAGAATGATTTTCGCTAAAAATAACATGAAAAGTAATCCCGGACATCCGTTTTCGATCTGCTAAAATAAACGACTGGGCTACCCAGATCCTTTTAGCGGATGAGTTGGCACTTCTTTTTAACTGAAACAGGCTAACAAACGCTTTCCAGGATGTTAGCCCAAATAATGACCGCAACGAAAACTTTTCTTTCCGAAGTAGAGGAATTGGTTGCCCGTTTTGATAACTTCAAGACCCAAACCACGGATACCGATTTCCCGCACGAGACTTTTTCTGTAATCCGCAACGAGGGGCTACTAGCTTTGCCCCTCCTGGCGGAATACGATCCCCTACAGGCCGCCGACTATGCATCAGCCCAAGTGGCTTTCCATCGTTTACTGCTGCTTCTCAAAGTCGTAGGAAGAGGTAGTTTGCCCGCAGGTCGCATTTATGAAGGCCATGCCAATGCACTCCACCTGATTCAGTTGTACGGTACTTCTCAGCAAAAACGATATTGGGCTGAATGCGCCACGGAACAACAGCAGCTTTTTGGTATTTGGAACACCGAATCTCAAGACGGCATTAAGGTACATCAGATTTCCGATGACGAGTACGAGATAGAAGGCAGTAAAACTTTCTGCTCGGGTGCGGGTCAAGTAGATCAGATGATCATTACTGGCCATTTGCTGTCCGGCGCCGAAAACCTGGGCTGGCAGATGGTAGTCGTGCCGTTGGAAAAAGTAGCGGAGGAACGCATCGATCCTAGTTTTTGGCAGCCGATGGGAATGACAGCCTCGGCCAGTTATAAAGTTGATTATACAGGCATTCGGTTAAAGAAATCCGATCTGCTGGGTCAGCCCAACGACTACCACCAGCAACCTGCTTTCAGCGGCGGTGCGGTACGCTTTGCGGCGGTGCATTTAGGTGGTGCGGAGGCTTTGTTCGAGCACGTCCGCCGTCAGTTGAAAGCACGCGAGCGCGTGGACCATCCGTACCAACTGCACCGCCTTGGCCAACTCGCCATCGCGGTGGAAGGCGGAAATCAGTGGTTGAATGGAGCCGCCGCCAATACGCTATATGCTTACAACTCCGAACAGCAAGTGATGGAATACGCCAATATGGTCAGGACGGCCATCACCGGGCTTTGTCAGGAAGTTATTCAACTTACGTTATCCTCTGTTGGGGTACAGGGCTGCATGAAACCTAACCCCCTTGAGCGCATCATCCGCGATTTGCAAACCTACCTTTGCCAGCCCAACCCCGACGGTGCTTTGGCAGCAGCAGGTAAGTACGTGGGCGACGCGCCACAGCCTTTATCTCAGCTTTGGCGTAAACGACTCGATGATGCATGATGCCCACGCCATAGAGAATGCAACCAAACTGAGACTTTCGGATCTGCCGGGGCCGGTTCTGATACTTGCCCCTCACGCCGACGACGAGAGTCTGGGCTGTGGTGGCTTGATCGCGGCTCTAGCCGAGGAGAATATCCCTGTTCACGTGTGGCTGGTTAGCGATGGAACTATGTCACACCCTAATTCCGTGGCTTTTCCACCAGAACAACGACGATCAATTCGGGAAGAAGAGTTCAATAGAGCTTGCCAGCGTCTAGGCGTAGCCTTCGAGCGATTACAATTTTTTCGCTTCCCTGACACGCGGGTACCATTGCCAGGCGCACCTTATTTTGCCGATGCGGCAACACAAGTCGCCGAAAAACTGCGTGAGTTGAACCCAAAAGCCATTTTCACTCCCTGGCGGCGCGACCCGCACTGCGATCACCGAGCTACAACGGCACTGATTCGCACGGCAATTTTTCAGACTAACTGGAAAGGGGATCTGTACGAATATCCTATTTGGCTTTACGAGCTTGCCGCACGCAGTGATGTCCCCCGTCCCGACGAAGTGGAGGTTCTCACTTTCGAACTTGACGAAAATCTTTTGTTCAAAAAGAAAAAGGCGATCGAAACTCACGCCTCCCAATTGGGACAAATTATCCATGACGACCCCAAAGCCTTTTCGCTGCAGCCGCAGGTACTGGCGCATTTTCTCACACCAACTGAATACTATTACCGCTCCCATGAACAATGAATCGCTGCAACCCGACTATTTCGAAGAAATCTACGCTAAATCCGACGATCCCTGGGGCTTCGCCAGTCGTGAATACGAGTTGCACAAGTACCTCGACACAATGATGCACTTGCCGCAGACCCGCTACCGAGCTGCTTTCGAACCAGGCTGTTCCATCGGTGTATTATCAGGCATGCTGGCCGCACGAGTCGATCACCTTTTGGCAGTTGATGTAAGCGAGAAGGCGCTAGAAAGAGCCCGCCTGCGTAATTTAAATAAAGAAAATATCGACTTCCAATTCATGCAGTTTCCGCGCGAAAAGCCGAAGGGTACTTTCGATTTGGTATTGCTCTCCGAGGTAGCTTACTACTGGGGCGACAAGGAATTTGACCAGGCTCGTGACGAAGTCATGCACCTCTTGGAACCGGGAGGTGACTTGGTGCTGGTTCATTGGACGCCCTTTGTGGAGGACTACCCACTGACTGGCGACGAGGTACACGATCGGTTCATTCAGTTCTCACAGGGAAGCGCCCAATTCCTTCATCTTGAAGGGAAGCGGGAAACTAGCTACCGTCTCGACGTATTTCGTAAAGCGGAGAAAGCGTGAGTTTAGGCACGTAGCTCCATTTCTTCATCAAGACCAGATAACAGTACTCCGAAATCGGCAAGGCTATCGTTCACAGAAACGGCGGGGAAAGTGTACTGTCGGGCCTCCACAAGTTTGGGATGTTCCCACACGCAGCACCAGTACTGCCCAAAATATAAGGAGACTTCGATTTTGGCCAGAAAGATCAGAGGTTCCAGAATCTGGTAGGCGCGCAAGTAATGGCAAACCACGGCTAGTTTTTCTTCGGTTCTGACTAACCAATAAGCATGAAGTGCCATCTGTAATTGAAAATAATTCCAATGCGACTGGGCCGAAGAAACGAGAATCGACTTTCCACTTTCCTGCTGATACTGCCATTGCCGAAGTTGTGCCGCCATGCCCCACTCGGTGCGTCCCGTGAGTCGAGATGATGTGTGCACGACAAGTCGGTCATTCATTCTGATCAAAGCGTCGCGTTGTAGAAGCTTGTAATAAAACTGTTTGTCTTCGTTGTAGGGTAAAGGCGTCAGTCCGCCTACCGCCTCGTATACATATTGTCGCACGGCGAAGCCAGCTCCCGAAAAATGACTGTGCATAAGGTCGAATCCAGCCTGTTGTTGGGCTTTTAGACGCAATTTTTTCTCTAACGAGAAATAATCATTCAGGTGACCGAACACGCCATCTATCAGTTTATTTTGTACAACCAGACTCGCTCCCGCCGCATCTACCGCCGGGCTAGCGAATGTCTGGCGTAACTCGTAGACGAAATCAGGGGCGATCAGGCTATCGGCGTCTGTCGAGACGATGATTCCATCGGTGTGGCCGTTCTGCTGCAACCGCCCGCTGGCCCAGTCCATCCCTAGCCGCCGTGCCCAGCCAATATGCGCACGTTGCGGTGGCAACTCAACCGATACGATGTGAATGCCTGGATGCCGTCGCGCTGTCAAAGCGCACCGTACAGTGGCATCGGTGGTATTGTTAACCAGAATCAAAACTTCATAGACCGACCACGGCACAGGAGTACCTTTGGCGTTCCTTTGACTTTCAAAGGCCGCGATACAGTCGGCGATGCTTTCCTCTTCGTCTTTTGCAGGAACTACAAAGACTATTCTTGCTGCCGGATCAGGAGACGTCGGCATCGCGCTATGCCAGATAAAAGGGATTTCCTCGGTAGTAGTTTGTGTGGACATCGGCAGTTTCGTTTGCAGCCCGGCAGTCGGTTCGTTCGTAAAACAATCCGCTGCAATTGCCTTGTGCGGATAAAAAAAATGGTGCCGGGAGTGTACTATCAATTTCTTGATTGGAATGACTAACTGGAGTCTGCTGGCATTAAGAATTATAATGCTAGGCAGTGGGTAGTTAGAAAGACGGTTCCAGGGTCTTCTTTATACTATATGTATTCAGTCACCTCTTTCGGCAAATTATGAAATCAACTCTCCTGGCTACCGTATTCCTATTTACTGTAGTTGCTACTTCGGCCCAAGCCTTATACCCCACCCTGGGCAAAATTCAGTACGATGACCCGCGCTTTGAAAAGTTGATTCCAAAAGGAAATGCCCTGGAAGTACTTGCCACGGGCTTCGATTGGTCGGAAGGGCCGGTCTGGGTGAAAGATGGCGGATTCCTTGTATTTTCGGACGTACCCCAAAACACTGTTTTTAAGTGGAGCGAGAAAGAGGGGATTTCCGTCTTTCTCAAGCCCTCCGGCTATACTGGACTAGCCATATACAGCGATGAATCGGGCAGCAACGGCCTGATAGTGGACAAGCAGAATCGCCTTGTCTCCTGCGAACACGGCGACCGCCGCGTGTCGGCCATGCCCCTGGGCGGTGGCGGCAAAATCACTCTCGCCGATCGCTACCAGGGCAAGCGATTCAACAGCCCCAACGACGTGGTGCAGCATTCGGGTAACGGTAGCTACTACTTCACCGATCCGCCCTACGGTATGCCCAAGAAAGCCGACGACCCCACGCGCGAGCTCTCTATCTTCGGCGTGTACCGCATTGCGCCCGACGGAGTGGTCACCTTGGTCATCGAAAACCTGACGCGCCCGAACGGCCTGGCTTTTTCGCCCGATGGGCAAACTCTCTACGTAGCGCAGTCCGACCCGGATAGAGCCGTGGTCATGGCGTATCCCGTCAAAAGTGACGGGAATTTGGGCGATGGGAAACTTTTCTACGACGCTACACCGTTGGTAAAGAAGGGCTTGAAGGGTTTACCCGATGGTTTGAAGTTAGATCAGTCGGGCAATGTTTGGACCACTGGTCCTGGTGGTGTATTAGTCCTTAGTCCTGAAGGCACCTTGCTGGGCCGCATTGAAACTGGACAGGCCACCGCCAACTGCACCTGGGGCGATGACGGCAAAACGCTCTACGTAACCGCCGACGGCTACCTCTGCCGAATTCGAACGAGCGTCAAAGGGGCGGGGTGGTAACTTTGTTGAACTTGCGAGTGGATGCTTCCGGTATTGACTCACAATACCCCTTTGATTCCTAACTTATTCTGACGAACTTCGCGGGAAAATTTTGGGGAGCTGGATTTTTTTTAGGACTAAATGCTTGATAATCGCCGTTTTGTAATCATTACTTTTTTCGGATTCATAGGAATGGCCTATCTGTTCCGGCTTTTCCATTTGCAGGTGCTGGACGATACTTATTCTATCGAATCATCGGCCAATTCCATCAAGCGAGTTGCGGAGATGCCCTTCCGGGGTCAAATTTATGACCGCAACGACAAGTTGATGGTCTATAACACCCCAGTCTACGACTTGTTGGTTACGCCTTACAAAGCAAAAGTGCGCGACACGTTGCAATTCTGCCGCCTGCTCAACATAGAGCGAACTACCTTCGACAGCCTGATGACGGCCGCGGCGACTTACTCGCGGAACAAGCCTTCGATGTTCATCCGGCAATTGTCGCGGGAGGACTTTGCCCGCATTCAGGACATCATGGTAGACTACCCCGGTTTCGAGTTTGCCAAAAGCTCCATGCGCACCTACACTGCCCCAACTATGGCCAACTCGCTGGGCTACGTTAGCGAGATTACCGGGGGGCAATTGAAAAAGCAGGTGGACTTTTATTACCAACAGGGTGATTACTACGGACAAAGCGGGTTGGAAAGTTTCTACGAAAAACAACTCCGGGGCCGCCGGGGTGTCAAGTTCGTGATGCAAAACGTGAACGGCGTGGTCAAAGGGTCCTGGAAAGACGGCGAACTGGATACAATGGCGGTAGCCGGGCAGAACCTCTACACTGGCATCGACTTCGATCTGCAGCAGTACGCCGACAGCCTGATGGTCAACAAGGTAGGCAGCGTCGTGGCCATTGAACCCAGCACCGGGCAGATTCTGGCGATCGTTTCGGCCCCTAACTACGACCCTAATAAACTCGCCACCCGCCACTTCTCCGAAAACTTTCAAGAACTGGCCGATAATCCTTACAAACCCCTTTTCAACCGTCCGGTCATGGCCAGCTATCGTCCGGGTTCGACCTTCAAAGTGATCCAGGCTTTGACCGCTTTGCAGCAGGGGGCCATCCAGCCTGGCACGGGGTTCACGCACGCGGGCGTGCCAATGAAATGCCACGGTAATGGTCACGGTAATAACGTTCCACAAGCCATTGCGCACTCTTGTAATCCTTATTTTTACCGGGTGTTTCAGAGTATTCTTTACAACAACGATCATACTAATACCTACGAAGCATCCCGGGTAGGGCTCGAAAAGTGGCACCAGCAGGTGAGTAAGTTCGGCATCGGCCAGCGGCTGGGAGTAGATTTGCCCAGCGAATACAAGGGTAGTTTGCCCGACGTGGAGTATTACGACAAAGTCTATGGCGTGAAGCGCTGGAAATTCTCCAATGTGTATTCACTTAGTATTGGCGAGGGTGAGTTATTAATTACTCCGCTAAAAATGGCAAATGTAGCGGCCATTATTGCCAACCGAGGGTACTATTATACCCCCCATATTGTGAGCGGTGTAGGCAAGAAAAACAATCCGTTGCCAGAATATAAAGTGCGGCACGAAGTTGGGATCGACCGCAAACATTTTGAAACTATTATTCCCGGAATGATCGGTGCTGTAGAACCGGGGGGGACAGTTATGGGGCTAGCGCGAATTGCTGACGTCCAGATTGCGGGCAAGACGGGTACTTCCCAGAACAAGAAAGGCCCGGCCCACGGTATTTTTATCGCCTTTGCCCCCGCCGATAATCCTAAGATCGCCATTGCTGCCTTCGTAGAAAACGGCGTTTGGGGTGGCGTGTCGGCGGCTCCCGTAGCAAACCTTGTTATTGAGCGCTATTTGAAAGGAAAAACGGAAAATAAGGCTATCGAGAATTACATTCTCAACAGAAACTATATGCCCCACATCGAGCTCCCCGCTCCAAAAAAGTCCGTAAACAAAGACACCACGAAAAAGAAGGAGCCAGTTGCCCCAATTGCCGAAAAGAAGACCAAACCCACCCTTGCGCTGAAAGCAACTACCTCGGCAGGAGAGTAGTTTTTTAGTTGACAGTTGACAGTTGACAGTTTAGGTATTCAAAAAGCTGGGCAATCCCCTTACTCTTCTATCTTCTCCCGCCCTATTCACTAATTCAAAATTCACCCATTCCCAATTAAGAAGTGGCTCCCAAGAAAAATACCACTTTAACGCAGAACCTCGACTGGGTCGCTGTGCTTATCTATATTCTGTGCGTGTTGATCGGCTGGTTCAACATATACGCCGCCGTGTATAGCCCCGAGGTACCAACGGATATATTTGACCTCTCGCACCGCGCGGGCGTCCAGATGATGTGGATTGGCACGACGGTACTGCTGATTATCTGCATTTTAGTCATAGATTACAAGTTTTACGACACCTTCGCTTACGTCATTTACGGCGCTTTTGTTTTGCTGCTGGTCGCGGTACTTTTTGCGGGCAGCGAAATCAACGGCTCACGTTCCTGGATCAAAATCGGGTCGTTTTCGATCCAGCCCGCTGAATTCGCCAAACTGGCCACTAGCCTGGCCTTGGCCAAATACCTGAGTGATCCGGCGGTGAGTCTGACGCGCTCCTGGAAGGATTACGTCCCCATTGCGGGCATTATTGGCATTCCCGCGCTACTCATTCTGCTCTCCAACGAAACGGGATCCATGCTGGTTTTTGCTTCCTTCGCGATTATGCTCTACCGCGAAGGAATGCCAGGTATTATTCCCGCCGTGGGCATCGTCATGGCAATTCTGATCGTGCTGACCCTACTGGTTTTGAAGTGGTTCATCGCGTTGGGCATCCTTGTCGTAGCGGGCCTGGTCATCTGGCTGATGCCCAAAGCTACGCGCAAAGGCGGCGGCACGATGGCTACCGTGGTGGTAGCCGGATTGATGATTGCGGTGGTGTTCGGGATGGACTTTTTTATCAATAACGTCCTGCAAAAGCACCAGCGCAGCCGCATTATGGTATTAGTTGATCCCTACTCCGATCCACGCGGCGCGGGCTGGAACGTCATTCAGTCCAAAATCGCCATCGGCTCGGGGCGGCTATCGGGCAAAGGGTTCCTGGAAGGTACCCAAACCAAGTTCGACTTCGTACCGGAGCAAAGTACCGATTTCATCTTCTGCACCGTGGGTGAGGAACACGGCTTCATCGGCAGCGCACTGGTCGTTCTGCTGTTCGTGGGCCTCATCATGCGGCTGGCGGTGCTGGCCGAGCGACAACGAACCCGCTTTGCGAGGGTCTATGGCTATTGCGTGGCGGGGATCATCTTTTTCCACTTTATGATCAATATTGGTATGACTATCGGCCTGATGCCAGTTATTGGGATTCCGCTGCCGTTTTTCAGTTACGGCGGCTCGTCGCTGTGGTCCTTTTCTATCCTGCTCTTTATTTTCTTAAAAATGGATTCCCAGCGCCCCTACACCCTGTCTCGCACGTAGTTATGGCGCTGATTAGCAAGAAAAAAATCCCGTACCGAATCAACACCGATTTGCGTGAGTACCTCGTCAAGTACCAGCGGGAGGTACCTTTGGAAATCCATTACACCGATCTGCTACGGTATTCCAACGCCATTTCACTTTACGACCTTAAAGGCAACGACACGCTGTGGCTTTCGGTTTTCTACGATCCCGGCGACACGGCAGATATTTTTCAGGCGCTCAAAACCATATATGCCCACCTGAAAGTCGATGGCGATTTGTCGATCCTGAAACACCTGATGGTGGATCGCGTGGACTTGTGTACTTATGGCAACACGCGGCCTTTCCGCATCAGGATCGTGAATCAGATCAACGATAACTTCGATTATTTTTACATCAAGAATGCCGACGCCTCGCGGGTGTATGGTCTGGAATTGGAAGATATTTTCTCGCCCAACCAAGTCAGCTACATGACCAGCGGGCAGTCGCTGGTGGAAGAACACATTGCCGGGATTCCGGGCGATGCCTTTCTTAAAACACACATTGGCGACCCCAACCTGAACCCGATCCGGCTCTGCAAGGAGTTTGTGAAGTTCAACGAGCGCTGTTTCGTGCGGCTGCTGGGCGATATGCATTCCAGCAATTTCGTGGTGGATATCACGCCCGACTTCGAGGAAATCTACTACCGCTTCCGCGCCATCGACTTCGACCAGCAATCATACGAAGGCAAGAAGACGGTCTATATGCCGCAGTATTTTAAGCAGAACAATACGATTATCGAACTGGGTATGAAGTACATGACGTCCGAAAGCGTACGGCAATACCAAATGGAGGAACGCTCCCAAATTGCCACCCGAATGCGCATCGAAAAGTCAAGAGCCACCGACATTATGGACGTCATGGCCGACGACGTAATTTCTTCCTCGGAGTATGTCGCCCTCCTCCGTCGCGACCTCGCCCGCCATTATCGCCATCAGGCGTTCATGGAATGCCAAACGATGGGGCAAATTGTGCGGGCGAGCTTGATGCTGCTTTCTGCGCATTAGCTCTTTCGTAAGGGGCAAAGTTTTTAAAGTCAGAAGAGTAGATAGCAATCTACATCAATTTCCTGCTCAACAAATCTACCAATCCATAACAAATGAAAATCATGCTTCAACTTGGTGCCGTCATCGGTGCTCTCGCCGTCGGAATCGGTGCCTTTGGCGCTCACGCCCTCAAAGCCTCACTCGAGGCCTCAGGCCGGGCCGACACATTTGAAACGGCAGTAAAGTACCAATTCTATCACGCCATCGCCATTGTGTTAGTAGGGGTTTTATTGTCAAGAGCCGACGCCGGAGCCGTCAAATGGCTCAACTGGGCGGGTTACGCCTTTGCGGTTGGCGTGCTGATTTTCTCCGGCTCGCTTTACGCGATCTGCTTCACGGGCATTACCAAGTTTGGAGCCGTGGCTCCCATCGGCGGCCTGCTGCTGATTGCGGGCTGGATATTATTGTTTTTGGCGGCGGGGAAGATGGGGTGAAGAGAGGGGCAAAGTTCCAAAGGCACAGAGGTTCAAAGTATGCTTGCGCCATTTCACTTTGTGCCTTTGGAACTTTGTGCCTCAAAAAGAGCTACAAAGCCGCCCGAATTTCGGACACGAAAAGCGGAAGCTGTACACGCGGATCACTTTTCAGAGTCTCCAGGGGGAGGTAGCCTCGGTAGTTTGCAGCTTTGATGACATCGATAATTTTTTTGGCGTCAGTCTTTTCCTCCACTCCCTGACGATAGACATTTTCCTTTATTTGCCAGGTGTAGGCGTAAGGGGCTAGTTTAGCTACTTCTTCGTAAGGATCGCCCGCACGGAGGCTACCAATGTCGAGGTTGATGCCCAGCCAATCGGAGGGGATTTGCTCGCGGATGTAGAGTACTTGCTCCACGGTTTTCAAGAGTTCGTTGTGGTTTTGTACCACGATCATCACGCCTGCTTTCTTGCCAAACTCCACGCACTGTGCGATACTTTCCACAGCCTGATCCATCGTTTGTTTCTCGGTTTGTCCCACCGGGACACCTTTACCCGCAAAAATCCGCAAAACGGGAGCATCCATTTTGGCCGCAACCTCTACCCACTTTCGTACTAGTTCTACGTCGGCGGCACGTTGGGCAGAATCCGTGGTCGAGAAATCCGTGCGGACGCCCGTGCCGCTGATATCGAGGCCCAGGAGGAAGGCTTTCTTTTTTAATTTGAAAATATACCCGTCGGACGGCACCTCAGGGTAGTTTGGGAAGTAGTAGCCCGTTGGATCCACGGCCGCAAAACCCAGGTCGGAACAGAACTCAAACACTTCCTCCAACGACATTTCGCCTTTGCGGAGCAGGTCGTTGAAGGAAAAGATGTTACAACTGAGCTTGAGATAGCCAGAGCCTGAATCAGCTTGGATATCGGTCCTCGACTCGCTTTTCGTAGCCAGGGCTATTCCTCCCAGAGGAACAGTTTTGAGAAATTTTCGTCGGTTGAATTCCATTGAATACTGGCTATAATTGACACGAAGACATTTGTTATCTCAAAGTAGTTATCGAATCCTGCAAAGCTAACAAAAAGAGCCAGTCATCAAGCTTATTGATTCTGACCCGCTCGGGTAGCCGCGTCGAAGGTACTTGTGGAAGTAAACATGCGACGACGCCTTTTCGCGAACGATTTTTTTTCCACAAATCAGAGACTGATCTCGAGCAGAATGGTTATGAACAGTGTATAGGTTTTCAGCCTATTGCAATTCAATTTACTAAATTCAGCTTAAAACTGTTTGTCAAATCACTGAAAGACAAGTCCTTGGTCTCCTCCCCAAAATCAAATTATTAAACCATCCGCCAAAGAATTAACTTTGCGGTTTAGCGCCCACGGTTGACTGACAATCTGGCATTCAGCCGCTTCCGGGCGTATTATTTTTCAAAAATCCTCTACTAGAAAAGATTCGCCGCCCGCTTGCGTTCAAGATTTGTCCCATGCATTAGTAACATTACTAATTGGGAAGCGGCTCCATTACTACATTCAAGAAATCACCATGCTAAAAATATTCAGTAAACTCTTCGGTACCAAGGCTGCCCGCGACTTAAAAGACCTGACACCCTACGTGGGCAAGATCAACGCGGAGTTCGATCAGCTGACCACCATCTCCAACGACGAACTACGGCAGCGGGCCATCGACCTGCGGGAGTACATCGCCGAGCAACTCAAACCAATCGACGATCAGGTCGAAACGCTCAAGCAGCAAGCCGAGGACGAACCCGACGTGGACAACAAGGAAACCATCTTCAAGCAAATCGACGAATTGGGCGAGGAGCGAAACAAGGAGTTGGAGAAAGTTTTGGAGGAAATCCTGCCCAAAGGTTTCGCCATCGTGAAGGAAACGGCCCTCCGCTTCAAGGAAAACGAACAACTGGAAGTGACAGCTTCTTTCTTTGACCGCGAGGTGGCGGCAAAGAAATCGCACGTGACGATCGAGGGCGAAAAGGCCGTTTGGAAAAGTACCTGGGATGTGATCGGTCAGCCCACCCGCTGGGGGATGGTACATTATGACGTGCAGCTCGTGGGCGGCGTGGTGCTGCACCAGGGCAAAATCGCCGAGATGGCAACGGGTGAAGGTAAAACCCTGGTGGCTACGCTGCCCGCTTTCCTCAACGCCCTGGCTGGCTTAGGCGTCCACATTGTGACTGTAAACGACTACCTGGCCAAGCGCGATGCCGAATGGAACGCGCCTTTGTTCGAGTTTCACGGCATGAGTGTGGACTGCATCGACCGTCATGAACCCAACACGCTGGCCCGCCGCAATGCTTACAAAGCCGACCTGACGTATGGCACCAATAACGAGTTCGGTTTTGACTACCTGCGTGACAATATGTCGCGCTCGCCGGAGGAACTCGTGCAGCGCAAGCACCACTTCGCGATGGTGGACGAAGTGGACTCTGTCCTGATCGACGACGCCCGGACGCCACTCATTATAAGTGGCCCCGTGCCGCGAGGCGACGAGCAGGAATACATGGAACTGAAACCCCGCGTGGGCCGCATTGTGGACGCCCAGCGGAAGCTGACAATGGAACTGCTCAACGAAGCGCGAAAGAATATTGCCGCTGGAAACAAGGAAGATGGCGGGTTGATGCTATTCCGCGCTTTCCGGGGGACGCCTAAGTACAAGCCTCTGATCAAATTTCTCAGTGAGGGCGGCATGAAAGCCCTTTTGCAAGAAACCGAAGGTATCTATTTGGCCGAGAACCAAAAGCGGATGCCCGAAGCCGACGCTCCGCTGTACTTTACCATCGACGAGCGACAGAATAGCATCGAGCTCACTGAAAAAGGCATCGACTTCCTGACGGGCGAGTCGGATGAGACCAATTTCTTCATCATGCCCGACATCGCAGTCGAGTTGAATGAGATTGAAAAAGATGCCGACTTGAATGAGCAGGAGCGGGTCGTGAAGAAGGAATCGCTGATTCGCGATTATACCGTAAAAGCGGCGCGGATTCATACCGTCAACCAGTTGCTCAAAGCGTATAACCTCTTCGAGAAGGATGTCGAGTACGTCATCATGGACGGGAAGGTTAAGATTGTGGACGAGCAGACGGGCCGCATCATGGACGGTCGTCGCTATTCCGATGGCCTGCACCAGGCCATCGAGGCTAAGGAAAACGTGAAGATCGAGGACGCCACGCAGACTTATGCCACTGTGACTTTGCAGAACTACTTCCGCATGTACCACAAGCTGGCGGGCATGACTGGTACGGCCGAAACTGAAGCGGGCGAATTCTGGGAAATTTACAAGCTAGACGTGGTATCGATTCCGACCAACGTTCCCGTCATCCGTAAGGACGAGGAAGATAAAGTATATCGCTCGGTTCGGGAGAAGTACAACGCCGTAGCTGACGAGATTGTGCAAATGGTCGAGGGCGGTCGCCCGGTGCTGGTGGGTACAACTTCCGTCGAGAATTCCGAGATCATCAGCCGAATGTTGACGTTGCGCAAAATTCCGCACCAGGTTCTCAACGCTAAGCAACACCAGCGCGAGGCCGATGTAGTGTCGCAGGCGGGTATTCCCGGCACGGTGACCATCGCGACTAACATGGCCGGACGCGGTACAGACATCAAGCTGACGGCCGAAGCCAAGCAGGCGGGCGGACTGGCTATCGTCGGCACCGAGCGACACGAAAGTCGCCGAGTAGACCGCCAGTTGCGTGGTCGCGCCGGACGACAGGGTGACACGGGGTCTTCGCAGTTTTTCGTATCACTGGAAGACAACCTGATGCGACTTTTCGGTTCTGACCGGATGGCCAAAGTAATGGATCGCATGGGGCTGGAAGAAGGTGAGGTGATCCAACACAGCATGATTACCAAGTCCATTGAGCGCGCCCAGCGCAAGGTGGAGGAAAACAACTTCGGCACCCGAAAGCGACTGCTCGAGTACGACGACGTCATGAACTACCAGCGCGACGCCATCTATCGCCGCCGCCGCAACGCCCTGTTTGGTGAACGTCTGGCCGTGGATATTGCCAACACGCTTTTCGATGTGTGCGAAGATGTAGTAGCCAATACCGGGAATAATTATGCCGAGTTTGAGCTGGCTACCTTGACCGCTTTTGGTATCGAACCTCCTATCGATGAAAGCGAGTACGGCGGCCTCAACGAGATACAGCGGGTACAAAAGCTTTATCAGGGAACTGAAAAGCACTACCGCGAAAAAAACGCGACGATTGCCACGAAAGCCCTGCCCGTCCTGAAGCAAATCCACGCCGAGCGTGGTGCCACAATTACCGAAATTATGATTCCGTTCACCGACGGGATACGACAGGCGGGCGTAGTCGTGAACCTGGAAAAAGCAATCAAAACCGAAGGCCGCGATATTGTCCGTGAGATGGAGAAAGCCATCGTTCTGTCCCTTATCGACCAAGAGTGGAAGGAACACCTGCGCGAAATGGACGACCTGAAGCAATCGGTGCAGAATGCGGTATTCGAGCAGAAAGACCCGCTGTTGATTTATAAGTTTGAGTCCGTAGAATTATTCAAGCGTTTCCTAAGTAAGGTGAATTTCGATATGCTTTCGTTCCTGATGAAGGCCGATATTCCGCAAGAGCAGACCGCGCCCGAGAATGTGCAACGGCCACCAGCCCGCCGCCAGCCTAGCCCGGCTTTGCAAACCAACCGCGGCGACGACGAAGAAGATTACGAGGACAACGGCCCCAGCCAACACGCCCGCCACATGGAAAATACCGTTCGCCAGCAGCCCGTCCGCTCAATGAAAATCGCCGACCGTAACCAGAAGGTGACGGTGCAGTACCGCGATGGACGCGTTCTGAAAAATGTCAAGTACAAGAAAGTAGAGCAGGATGTGGAAAACGGGGTTTGTGTGGTAATGGAATAGATTTCAGCTTGCTTACATTTTGTGTATTGACAATAAAGCCTGACTTTCTCAGTGTGAGAGAGCCGGGCTTTTACTTATTAAATGTGGGGGTTTGAGAGTGAGTTTGTATTTTTACGGCTGCAAAACAACTTCCTTAACCCCATGAAACTCCATAAAGAAGGCTACGCAATCATGGGCGGTACCGCCCTACTCCTATTGCTAATCAACTGGGCTGTTCGCTACTATATCCCTGAATTGGTTTGGCTGCATTGGCTACTTTTGGTAGCCAGCCTCGTTTTTTTCTTTCTGATCGTCCAATTTTTCCGCGTGCCGAGCCGCGTCGTTACTTCTGATGAAGCTCGTATCATTGCGCCTTGCGATGGAAAAGTAGTGGTAATTGAAGAGGTAGTAGAAAACGAATATTTTAAAGGTCCGCGCCGACAGATAAGCATCTTTATGTCGCCGCTGAACGTCCACGTCAACTGGAATCCAATTAGCGGCGTCGTGAAGTACTTTAAGTACCATCCCGGGCTTTACCTCGTGGCCTGGCATCCGAAATCCAGTACCGACAACGAACGAACTACTACCGTGATCGAGAACTCCCAAGGTGTGGAAATCTTGTTTCGCCAGATTGCAGGCGCGGTGGCCCGGCGCATCCGCTGGTACGTGAAAGAGGGCGACGAAGTGCAGCAAAGTACCCAAATGGGCTTCATCAAATTTGGCTCGCGTGTAGATGTGTTCGTGCCGTTGGATGCTGAAATTAAGGTCAACTTGAATGATAAAACAGTCGGTAGCGTGACCGTACTGGCGGAGTTGCCTTCCTAAAATTGTTACTTCGTACTCTTCTCCTTCATTCTTTTCAAGTACACCGTTTGTCGCCCGGCTAACCACGCGCGGTCTATACCTTCCACGCCAAATACCCGATCCCACAT
>NZ_JBGSXF010000114.1:0-11268 GCF_041751555.1 Persicitalea sp.
ACGATCGTAATAGCGCTGATAAGCATCTATTATCTGTCGTTCACCTTCGTGGCGCGGAAGTACAATGCCGACGCCGTCGCCTATGCCACCGATACTCAGGGCAAGGTGGACTACACCAAGAAACAGGGTTTCATCGACTCACTATGGCGCGAGGACGTGTACTTGGGCCACACGCTGCAGGAAGTTATGGAGCGCCAACTCAGCCTTGGCCTCGACTTGCAGGGCGGTATGCACGTGGTGCTGGAAGTCGCTCCTGCCGACATCGTGCGCGGACTGGCGGGCAGCAACGCCCGTGGTTCGCAGTTTAAGCAGGCACTTACAGACGCCACCGAAGCACAGAAAACCAGCCAGAGTAGCTACGTCAATCTGTTCGTAGATGCTTATAAGAAGGTAGCACCTAATACGAGTTTGGCCAGCGTGTTCGCCAATAGCGCCAACCGCAGCAAAATCAACAGTAGTTCGTCCGACAGCGAGGTAATCGCGATGCTGAACGAGGAAGTGGAAGGTGCCATCGACCGAGCTTACAAGATCATTCAAGCTCGGGTGGACAAGTTCGGCGTCACTAACCCGAACCTGCAGCGCCTGCCTGGTAAAAATCAGATTTTGGTAGAACTCCCCGGTGTGGACAACCCTGAGCGGGTTCGTCGTCTGCTGTCGGGTGCGGCCAAGCTGGAATTCGCCGAGGTGTATAACACCAACGAAATTTCGGCGGGTCTCGATCAACTGGGCCAGTACCTGACCCGCGAGGATGCCGCCGAGAAAGCCAATCGCCCGGCTGCCGCTACAACCGACACAACTAAGAAATCTACCCCAAGTAATCTGGAAGAACTTTTGGCCCAGCGTAGCGACTCCGCGGCCACCGACACTTCGGCTTTGGCTGCGCAGACCGCCGCTTTGACCAACCTGTTCGTGCCACTGCCACAAGGATTGGGCGTGTATATGAAAGATACGGGCCGGGCCATGGAAATTCTGCACCGTTCCGAAGTTCGCTCATTTTTTCCCTCCGATTTAGTATTCATGTGGGATCGTCAGGGTATCGACGCTACCAACGGGCAGCTTATCCTGCCGCTTTATTTTATCAAAAAACCTAACGGACAAGCCCCGCTGGAAGGCGACGTGATTGTGGACGCAACCCACGATTACGACGAGCGCGGTCGCCCCGAGGTGAGCATGCGCATGAATGGTGAGGGTGCCCGCAAGTGGCGGACGTTGACCGCTAATAACGTGGGCCGTCAGGTAGCCATCATCCTGGATAACCAGGTTTACACGGCACCCAACGTGAACGGTGAGATTCCTAACGGAAATTCCAGCATCTCGGGTAGTTTCACGGTGGAAGAAACCAAGGACATGGCCAACGTGCTGAAAGCGGGTAAACTACCCGCCCCTACTAATATTGTAGAAGAAGCCGTAGTCGGTTCGACGCTAGGTTCCGAGGCGGTGACGGCGGGCGTGCTGTCGTCGCTGGTGGGCTTGATCGTGGTACTTGTTTTCATGGTAGCCTATTACAGCCGTGCGGGCTGGATCGCTGACGTCGCATTGTTCGTCAACTTATTTTTCCTGATGGGAGTCATGGCTTCGCTGGGCGCGGTGCTGACGCTGTCGGGTATCGCGGGTATCGTACTGACGATCGGTATGTCGGTGGATGCCAACGTACTGATCTACGAAGGGATAAAAATAGAACTGGACAATGGCAAGCCTTTCCCCGTGGCAGTACGCGATGGTTTTAAGAGTGCGCTCTCAGCCATTATCGACTCCAACGTCACGACGCTGCTGACTGGCGTGATCCTGTTCATCTTTGGTACGGGCCTGGTACTAGGATTCGCAACAACACTCGTCATCGGTTTGATCACATCGCTCTTCGCGGCCATTTTCATCACCCGCCTGCTGTTGGAGTACACGATCAAGAGCGGCAAGACGTTGAAATTTTACTCCGGCCTGACTAAGAACTGGTTCAAGGATACCAACTTCGATTTCATTACGCAGCGGAAGCGCTTCTATTACGTTTCGTCGGCCATCATCCTGATTGGTATCGCTTCATTTATATTCAAAGGCTTCGGCCTGGGCATCGACTTCAAGGGCGGGCGCTCTTACACGGTGCGCTTCGAGAAGAATGTCAGTACTGAGGAAGTACGCCAAGCCATGACCGATGCGCTGGGTACCACACCCGAGGTGAAAACCTTCGGTGGCTTCGATCAGGTGAAGATCACGACAGCTTACCTGATCGAGGATACTTCGCCCGACGCGGATAAGAACGCCGAGGCAAAAATCATGGAAGGCGTCTCGAAAGTACCCGGCAACAGCAAGGCGGAAATTGTGAGTTCGGCCAAAGTCGGCCCGACCATTGCCTATGACACCATGATTTCGGCATTCTGGGCGGTTTTGCTGGCGGTGGCCGTCAACTTCGGTTATATTTTCATCCGCTTCCGGCGGCTGGCGTTCAGCTACGGCGCGGTAGCGGCCCTTTTCCACGACGTGATCGTGCTGCTGGCGATTTTCTCGCTCTTCAACGGCTGGCTGCCCTTCTCACTGGATATCGACCAGGCGTTCATCGGCTCGATACTCACGATCATGGGTTATTCTATGAACGACACCGTAGTAATTTTCGACCGCATCCGCGAGTACCTCAACGACAAGAACACTCGTAAGGAAAGTGTTCCTGTCATTATCAACAACGCCCTGAACAGCACGCTAAGCCGCACCGCCGTGACGGGTATCTCGACGATGCTGGTACTGATCGTGTTGCTGATTTTTGGCGGCGAAGTCATTCGCGGTTTTACTTTCTCAATGCTGATTGGCGTGATCGTAGGAACGTACTCGTCGCTGTTCGTTGCCGCCCCTATTGTGGTGGACACCTTACAGCGTGACCTGCTCAAGCGTCCCATTGTGGACGAGCCAGAACCCGCTTCCAAGAAAGGAAAGGTAGCAAGAGCCTAATAACTGCGCATGAAAAAGGGGGAGAGTCAACGACTTTCCCCCTTTTTCTTTGGTGAACTTTCTGTTCCACCCAAATTTATCTTAGTTTCGCAGCCCAACGTCAGGTAAAAATCTTATATCTAATAATTCATATCTACTATCTACCTCACCTATGAATCAACTCTGGATAACTAAGCCCCTTGACAAACTCATGGCCGAATCGACCGGCGAGGGCAACCAACTGAAACGCACCCTCAGCGCGACCAGTTTGGTAGCCTTGGGCATCGGGGCAATCATAGGTGCGGGACTTTTCTCCCTTACGGGCATTGCCGCCGCCGAGCACGCGGGGCCGGCAGTAACGATTTCGTTCGTACTGGCGGCCTTTGGCTGTGCCTTTGCGGGCCTTTGCTATGCCGAATTTGCGTCTATGATTCCCATTGCGGGCAGTGCCTATACCTATTCCTACGCCACGATGGGCGAATTTGCCGCCTGGATTATAGGTTGGGATTTGGTATTGGAATACGCCTTGGGCGCGGCTACGGTGGCCGTGAGTTGGTCGCGGTATTTGTTGGAATTCCTTGGCGGCTTGGGCATTCACCTGCCAGTTCAGTTCGTATGTTCGCCTTTCGAGGTAGTCACGCTCAGCGACGGCACTATCGTGGATGGCGGGCTCATCAACCTGCCCGCCATTCTGGTCGTGTGCCTGCTGTCGCTGTTACTGATTCGCGGCACGGAAGGGTCGGCTTTGCTGAATAACATCCTGGTAACGCTGAAACTACTAGTCGTAGTGATGTTCATTACTCTGGGATGGAGCCACATCGATCCTGCCAACTACACACCTTACATCCCCGCCAATACGGGCGAGTACGACCACTTCGGCTGGACGGGCATCGCCACGGGCGCGGCGGTGGTATTCTTCGCCTTCATTGGATTCGACGCTGTCTCCACAGCGGCGCAGGAAGCAAAGAATCCGCAACGTGATATGCCGATTGGCATTCTGGGTTCGCTGGTGATTTGCACCATTCTGTACGTACTTTTCGCCCACGTTATGACGGGGCTGGTCAACTACACCGTGTTTGAGAATGACGCCAAGCCCGCCGCGACGGCCTTTGCCGTCACGGGCTACGACTTCCTGCAAAATGCCTTGATTCTGGCGATTCTGGCGGGTTATACATCCGTAATGCTCGTGATGCTTTTGGGCCAAAGCCGGGTCTTCTACACTATGAGCAAGGACGGACTGCTACCACCGTTTTTCAGCGATGTACACAAGAAATTCTCGACACCCTGGAAGACCAATCTATTCTTTATGGGCTTTGTGAGCCTGTTTGCCGGCTTCGTTCCGGTCAGCGATTTGGGCCACATGGTAAGCATCGGTACGCTCTTCGCCTTCTGCCTGGTGTGCGCGGGCGTGTGGCTGATGCGGGTTAGGATGCCGAATATTCCCCGCTCTTTCAAAGTACCTTTAGTCCCCTTTGTACCGATCATGGGCATCGTCGTTTGTTTGTACCTGATGTATTCGTTACCTATCGAAAGCTGGTTCCGTCTGGCGATTTGGCTGGCCATTGGTCTGGCCATCTACTTCTTCTACGGTCAGAAACATAGCCATATGAATCCAGAAAACCCTGAGAACGATAGTCTAGCAGAATAGTTAACGTTCAACGGTATATACTTTTTGGAAGAGTACAGTTCGAAGCAGCCACAAAGCAAGCCCGTGAGTATGATGTTCTCACGGGCTTGTTTTGTTCTTTTGTGAAATTATATGGTAGTTTGGCGTTTTCTTGCCAAATATTCTATCAATAAATAGAAGCAAATCCAATCTCCAACAAACCCTCCTCATGAAAAGAATTTCCTCCCTGCTTATTCTATTCTTAGCCACACTTACCAGCACCCCCCTCTTCGCCCAAGTCGATGACCAAGGGTTGGATGAAAAAATCAACGCTTGGGTACAGCCCGCCACCGAAGCAGTGAGTAATGTAGTTTTCTTTCCCATTCAACTGGGCGACGATGCGGCGACGAGTATGCCGCTGGTGATCATCTTCCTACTGTTGTCCGCTCTTTTCTTCACCGTCTATTTTAAATTCATCAACTTCCGGGGATTTGGTACAGCCATTCAAACCGTAAAAGGTACCTACAGTGACCCCAATGACGCGGGTGAAGTAACACACTTTCAGGCCCTGACTGCCGCTGTGTCGGGTACGGTCGGCCTGGGTAATATCTCGGGCGTGGCCATTGCTATTTCGCTGGGAGGGCCGGGGGCTACGTTTTGGATGATTCTGGCCGGGCTGCTAGGCATGTCGTCCAAGTTTGTGGAGTGTACCCTCGGCGTCCGCTACCGCGAAATAGGGCCTGATGGGAAAGTGTACGGCGGCCCGATGTACTATCTGACCAAAGGTTTGAAGGAGAAAGGGTTTGGGACATTTGGCAAAGTACTAGCCGTGTTCTTTGCCATCATGTGCGTGGGTGGGTCGTTTGGCGGCGGCAACATGTTTCAGTCCAACCAAGCTGCCCAGCAGTTTTTGAATATGGTAGGTTCGACCTCTAGCTCAGCGGGAACCATTTTCGGACTCTTCATGGCCAGCATGGTAGCACTAGTCATCATTGGCGGTATCAAGCGCATTGGTTCGGTCACGGAGCGGGTCGTACCGTTCATGTGCGGCATCTATATCCTGGCTGCGCTGGTGGTAATTATCGTCAATGCGGCTCAACTACCGGCGACCTTCGGTAAAATATTCGGTGAAGCGTTCAGCCCGGTTGCCGTGGCGGGTGGTTTTGTGGGCGTACTGGTGCAGGGATTCCGCCGCGCTGCTTTCTCCAACGAGGCGGGCGTAGGCTCGGCGGCCATTGCGCACTCGGCGGTTAAGACCGATTATCCGGCTAGTGAGGGAATCGTTGCCCTGCTGGAGCCTTTCATCGACACGGTCGTCATTTGCACCATGACCGCTATCGTGGTCATCATCACGGGCGACTATAACCAGGCAGGAGCAATGGGCGGCGTGGAGGTGACGTCGCAGTCGTTCGCGACGGTGATTCCGTGGTTTCCTTACGTACTGACGGTCACGGTAGTTCTGTTTGCCTTCTCGACCATGATCTCGTGGTCATACTACGGCCTGCAGGCGTGGCTATTTTTGTTTGGCAAAAACAAACTCAACGACATCATTTATAAAGTCCTGTTCTGCTGCTTTGTCGTAATCGGTGCCGCCGCCAGCCTGGGCGCGGTTACGGACTTCTCCGATGCTATGATCTTTGCCATGTCTGTCCCCAACCTGATCGGCTTGTTCTTCTTGCTACCCGTTGTCAAAAAAGAAGCCGCGAGGTACTATGCCTACATCAAAAGTGGAGAGTGGAAGCAGTATCATCCCGAAGCAAAATAAAAGAACTGATTTCGAGAGCACAGTGTGGAAGTTCACCCCGCTGCGCCCTCACTCCACTCCACTACCTGCCGAACCAGTACTTCATTGATACGTACGTAGCTTTCGTGCGTCCAGCCCGCGATGTGCGGGGTGAGGACGGTGTGTGGCGACGAACGCAGGTAGTCGAACGCCTCCTGCTGTGGGTTGGTGAGCTGACTGAGTTTTTCGTTTTCCAGCACATCGAGGCAGGCTCCCAAAATCTTATTCTCTTCCATAGCCTGAACCAAAGCTTTGGTGTTCACAATTTCCCCGCGCGAGACGTTGACGAGATAGAACGGCTTGCGAAAGGCCGCAATAAATGAGGCGTTTATCAAGTCGCGTGTCAGGTCGGTGAGCGGAACGTGTAGGCTTAGCACGTCGGCTTCGCGCTGAATTTCTTCCACGGTGGCTTCCTCGGCGTGTGCGTCGCCGTAGTCGTCGCGGTACTTGTCGTAGGCCAGAATGCGGCAACCAAAGCCGCTGAGCCTCTGAGCAATGGCGCTGCCATTGTTCCCGTAACCAATCAGGCCGACCGTCTTGCCCATCAGTTCCACGCCCCGGTTCCCTTCACGATCCCAAATAGCTTGCCGTACTTCGCGGTCGGCTTTGTTGAGGTTATTGAAAAGCATGAGTAGCATTCCCACTGTATGCTCAGCTACGGCGTCTCGATTGCCGGTTCCGGCGTGGAAGAGCGGAATACCCATTTGTTTGGTAGCTCTATCGTCAATCAAATCCAGGCCAGCACCGGCACGGGCGATGAATTTCAGCTGCGTAGCCTGGGTAAGAAGTTCTTCGTCGATGCGGGTCTTACTGCGAATAATGAGCCCCTCGTATTCAGCCAGACAAGAAATGATGTCGGTACGGCGGAAGTCGGGTCGGTAGTCATAGTGCCAACTCTGCGCTTCGAGCATAGCGAAGAGCGAAGGATGCATTTGGTCGGCGATCAGTATTTTCATGGGAGCGGGGGGATTTTTCGTAAATTGCCAATCGGGAAAAAGCCCGTACCGGGCCGTCTGGCAGTTCAGCATACCTGGTTCTTAGTTGACTAAGCTGTTGAAATTCACTTCTTACCCAAAAATTAGTTCAAAGGAGTTTCACAAATATAGGCGCAGGGCTCCTATTAATCAGCGTTTAGGCATGAGAATAGGGGTGAAGTTTCCGTAGTAACACTACTCCCTCCAACTCATCTTCGACTTAAATTGATTCATTACTTTATATGAGTGATTTGCAAGATAAAAAGCCCGTCATCGGGATTACGATGGGCGACTACAACGGCATCGGGCCGGAAGTAATCCTGAAAGCGCTGGAAGGTAACCAATTATCCAAATACTGCACACCAATTGTCTATGGTTCATTGCGAGTCCTAAACCGCTACCGCCACCTCCTGCGGATGAAGGAGTGGAATTTGCAGAATATCCAAAAACCCGAACAGGTCAATCTTAAAACTACCAACGTCATTTCATGTTGGAACGATCAGAAAACGGAAGCCGAGCCGGGCAAAATCAGTATCGAAGCCGGACAAGGGGCTTTCGCCGCGCTCAAAAGGGCCACCGATGATCTAAAAGCTGGCCATATCGATGCCCTCGTGACCGCTCCTATTAATAAGGATACGATGCAGAGCGAAGACTTCAAATTTCCCGGCCATACCGAATTTCTGGCTGCAGCCTTTGACACAAAGGAGGCGCTTATGTTCATGGTCGCAAATGATTTTCGGGTGGGTGTCCTGACGGGCCATATTCCGCTCCACAAAGTAAACGAGCACATCACGAACGAGAAACTCAGCAACAAAATCAACCAGATGCTGCATTCACTACGGAGCGACTTCGGCATCGCCAAGCCGCGTCTGGCAGTGCTGGGCCTCAATCCCCACGCGGGCGAAAACGGTCTGCTGGGAACTGAAGAAAAGGAAACCATCGAACCAACGCTGATTCGCTACCGTGAAAAAGGCGAACTGGTTTTCGGCCCCTTTCCAGCGGACGGCTTTTTCGCTTCTGCCGCTTACAACCAGTACGACGCCGTGCTGGCGATGTACCACGATCAGGGTTTGATTCCCTTCAAGACCATTGCATTTAACGAGGGCGTCAACTTCACGGCGGGCCTCCCGGCGGTGCGTACTTCGCCCGACCACGGCACGGCCTACGATATCGCGGGTAAGAACATCGCCGAGCCGGGTTCGATGCTGGCTGCTATCTACCTGGCGGGTGATGTCTGGCAGTACCGCCAGGAGGCCGCCGATATCGCCAAAAACGCCCTTGTTTCTAAGCCTCAAGCCTCCGAAAGTCAAGCACCGGGGAAGGCGAAAAGGTCGAACCGATATCGATAAATCAATTTTGAATGAGTGAATGACGGGGCCGCCCGAGCGGTGAGTATTGCTTTCGCCGATCTCCATCTATTCTATCATTCACTCATTCTATCATTCACTCATTCAAAATTAAAATGCCCCATGCTCAAATCAATGACTGGCTTCGGAACGGCCAATGTAGAGTCCGAAACGCTGACGGTGACCGTCGAGATCAAGACCCTGAATTCCAAGTTTCTGGACATCTATTGTCGGATACCGCGTCAGTACTCGGAGCGGGAAATCGAGATTAGGAACCGCGTGACCCAGCAGCTGGAACGTGGTAAGGTAGAACTGAACCTTTCTGTCCAGCCCAAAGGACAGGGCGCAGGAACTACCATCGTAAACCGGGAACTGGTCAGTGCTTACTTCCTGGACTTGAATCTGACGTCCAAGGAATTAGGATTCGATGCCAACCCGACCGAACTACTTAGCCTGGCCCTGCAAATGCCCAATGCCTACCAAACCGCCGTGGCCGACGAGGGTAGCCGCGAGCAGGAATGGGAGCTCATTCAGCAAGCTGTAGCACAGGCCATTGAAAACTGCGATAACTTCCGGCAGCAGGAAGGGCAGTTGACTGCCGACAAATTATTAAGCTATATCGAGGCTATTCGTTCGCTGTTGACACAGGTAGCCGAACAGGATGTCCACCGTATTCCTGCCGTGCGGGAACGATTGGAAAAACAGGTGAGTGATCTGATGGCCGCTGATAATTTTGACCCCAACCGCTTTGAGCAGGAGCTGATTTATTATATCGAGAAATACGACATTTCGGAAGAAAAAGTACGGCTTACCAACCATCTTGACTACTTCACCGAAACTTTGGAATCGGCGGATAGCAATGGCAAAAAACTTAACTTCATTTCGCAGGAAATCGGGCGCGAGATCAATACCGTCGGCTCCAAGGCTAACGATGCCACCGTACAACGGCTGGTAGTTCAGATGAAGGACGAACTCGAAAAAATCAAAGAGCAAACCCTGAATATTGTATAGTGAAGAATGAACATCTGACAGCGAGTTTCTTTCAAAAACATGATACCCTCACGCTCGCGCAACTGTTACTCGGCTGCGAACTAGTTCACGAAAGCGCCGCCGGACGCACGGCGGGTGTGATCGTCGAAACAGAAGCCTATCTATGGGGCGACCCAGCCTGCCACGCCTACCGCCGCCAGACGAAGCGCAACGCCGCTATGTTTGGTTCACCGGGACATTTGTACGTGTACTTGATTTACGGGATGTACTACTGCGTCAATATCGTGGGTGGCCCGGTGGGGGAAGGCGAAGCAGTGCTGATCAGAGCTTTGGAACCTACCGAAGGACTGGATTTAATGAGGGAAAGGCGCAATCTCAATCCGAAAACGTTGCAGCCTTCGCTGAAAATTCGTAAAAAGCCATTAGCTGAAAAAGACCTCTGCAACGGTCCCGGCAAACTGGTGCAGGCTATGGGTATCCGGCCCGAACACGACAAAGCATCGTTGTGGGAGAGTTCCATCCACATCACCCCGCCCGTCTTTTCTGATTTCAAGATGGTCACAACTACCCGAATCGGCATAACGCGAGGGGTAGAGTTACCCTATCGTTTCTACATTCAGGGTAATATGCACGTTAGTAAAGCTTGACGATCTGCTCAAAACCGTTTGTTGAGGAATATTATCTGGGGACTACGTTGCTCGCATAGCGCATTTTGTTCCCCAAATCGCGTAGAGTCATTTTTTTGCTAATAGTTTTAGGGTAGCTATTACCTGCTTTCCGATTTTCTAGGGTTCTGTTTTATAATTATGCGGTAGAAAAGGCTGTAAATGAATACTGGTCAACACTATGTAATTTTTTTATGTATTAAAATAGTACTACATTTAAGCCATTGGTTTCAAAAAAGCTCGCAACTTCATAGTAGATGGGTTGTCGATGCGGCTTTTATTGGTAACTCGCGCTATTGGAAAAGATGGGGAATAAAAATTTATTGTGCTGCTGGTGAAGTTTTTTTAGTAACAATGAATCCAAAGTAGTCCCTATCGGCGTATATAACAACTGTCAACATCTCAACTGCTTGAAACGCTTCTATCATTTGTTTTAGACTCATTTCTTGTATCTCGTCAAGTCCTCTCTTTCAAGTAGTCAATATCGTTACCCCCGTGAGGGAACACACCGCCGCGTGTGATTGCAATTCTCGGACGTTTTATCTAATTAATGGTAATCAGTGCCTTATCAAAAATTTTCACTCTGAATAATCAATCCTAAATGAACAAAAATTTTTACCTGAATTCTTCCTGATTTTCTTCCCGGACGAAATACTCCACTCGCTTCTCCGAACGTCACGGGAACTGCCATTCCTTTTCTCTGGATATGGGCTAACCTGTCGCTGCTACTTTACTGCTTCGGAACCCGGTTCCGGCACATCAAGACTTTACCTTTCATTTTTTTTCACTTTTCACCTTTTTCACTATGCGCATGATTCCTATACTATCTGGGTCGCTCAGAACTGGCTTGCTGAGCTGCGCCCTGCTGTTGACGACAATCGTCAGCTACGCATCCAGCCACCGCGAGGCCCCGCTCATTTCGCAGGACCCCCTGGCCGACAACACTGACGTGTACGCCTTCAAGAGTCCCGATGATCCTAACATGATTACG
>NZ_JBGSXF010000115.1:0-7289 GCF_041751555.1 Persicitalea sp.
GATCCTTACCTCAAAATAGGCCAGACCAACGACCGTACCTCGAGCGATTTCGTGTGGGCTTTGCAGGATATTTCTTTTGAGGTAACGAAAGGTGAAATTCTCGGCATCATCGGACGCAACGGAGCCGGAAAGTCCACGCTACTTAAAATCCTCTCGCGCGTAACCAAACCCACCACGGGCCGCATCCGCGTCAGGGGCCGCATGGCCTCACTGCTGGAAGTAGGCACGGGCTTCCACCCCGAACTGACAGGCCGCGAGAATATCTTTCTGAACGGGGCGATTTTAGGGATGCGAAAAGAGGAAACCCGCCGCAAACTGGACGAAATCGTGGATTTCGCCGGGGTGGAGCGCTACCTCGACACGCCCGTGAAGCGCTACTCCTCCGGTATGTACGTGCGGCTGGCCTTCGCCGTCGCCGCGCACCTGGAACCCGAAATACTGATCGTAGACGAAGTACTGGCCGTCGGTGATGCGGAGTTTCAGAAAAAATGCCTGGGTAAAATGAAGGATGTGAGTGAGAACGACGGGCGGACGGTGCTGTTTGTGAGCCATGATATCAACGCGATCGCCAGCCTCACTCAAAAATCCGCGCTTATGGATGGGGGCAGAATAACGTTTTTAGGCCCAACTCCCGTTGCAATCAATACCTATTTGACCAATTACGCCCCCAGGGGGACGGTGTATAGTGCGCCCCCGGACACCTTCAAACCCACCGTCACTCAGGTGAAGTTGAACACGAGTCTGCCCAATAACTATCACCGCTGCCTGGACGCTTTAACTATCGACTTCACGCTCCACACGCCGGTTCCATTGCGTGGGGCCTGCCTTTCTTTCCAAGTTGTTAACAACCGTCAGCACCCGATCGTACATTTGTGGAGTTTCGATTCCGAACGACCCATGTGTCGCGAGGCGGGTACTTTCCGGATTCGCTGTGAGATTCCCACCACCCGAATCTATATGGGCGACTATATACTGAAAGTATATTTCACCGGCCCTCCGGGTGGCGAAATATATGATATTGTCGAAAACATTTGTCCGTTTACCGTTGATATGGTCGATTTGGGACGCGAATACCCTTGGCGCGACGGAACTTGTGCCTATCTGGAGGATGCCTCCTGGAACGTAACTAAGATAGCATGACGAAATACTGGTCGAACTTATTCAAAAAAACCTCCCGGCAGCGCCCGGCCCCAGCTTCAGACCCGTGGCGGTACGCCGATATCGGGAAAACGGAACAGGAAATCATCGATCGGGTGAGTCCTTTCACGATGACCAGCCCCGAGCGACTTATCAGTCTGATCCGCGCCGCAGAATATGTAATCGAACAAAATATCGAAGGTGATTTTGTGGAATGCGGCGTATGGCGGGGAGGAAGCGCCATGGCTATGGCGCTTACCCTCGAAAGAAGAAGGGCCCGGAACCGCCAACTTTATTTGTATGATACCTATGAAGGCATGAGTGAACCTACGCCCGAAGATGAATCGTTTGCAGGGGAGACAGCGAAGAAACTTCTCGACAACAGCTCCAGGGAAGATGCGCGGGGCGTGTGGTGTTACTCGACTTTGGAAGAAGTAATGCAGAACGTAGATTCGACCCGATACCCCAGCAGCCACCTTCATTTTGTTAAGGGTAAGGTTGAAGATACCATTCCCGATCAGGCGCCCGATAAGATAGCCCTGTTGAGGCTCGACACCGACTGGTACGAATCTACTAAACACGAAATGGAACATCTGTTTCCCCGCCTCCGGCCGGGCGGAGTAATTATAATCGACGATTATGGTCACTGGAAAGGCTGCCGCCGGGCCGTGGACGAATATCTGCGGGATAACGGTATCAGCCTGTTTCTAACCAGAGTAGATTACACCTGTCGCCTTGCCGTAAAAATGTGACGCTCGAACTATGTCAATTCCTCCCGATGAATTCCTGGCGCCATCCATAAAGCACCATTACGGACTTTTTGTCATCCGTAAGCTTCTTTTGGAAACCATCACCGCGCAGCGCCACCTTTTCCGGGGGACTTTGGTCGATGTGGGCTGCGGGCGAATGCCGTATCGACCCATACTGCTACAGAACTCAGCCATAACCGAATACATTGGCGTGGATTGGCCCGATGCACCTTACCACGTCAGTACCCCGCCGGATGTTTACTGGGATGGTAAGTCACTCCCATTCGCGGATAGCACCGCCGACACCTGCCTGGCGACGGAGGTGTTCGAGCATCTGCCCAATGGCGTCAAGGTAGCCAGTGAGGTACACCGGATCCTCAAGCCTGGCGGCGTATTCTATCTGACGGTTCCTTTTTTCTGGCCTTTTCACGAAGTACCTTACGACGAATATCGCTACACGCCTTTTTCACTCAGCCGCATTTTGCAGGAAGCGGGCTTCAACGCGGATGATATTCATGTAGGAGCTACAGGAGGCTGGCTGGCTACCCTGGCTCAGGTGCTGGCTCAGGTAGTCGTCATGGAGGTACGCTCTCCCCGATTGAGGAAAAGACTAAGGCAAGTCAGCAGCCCGATCATACTTTGGCTGTTAAAGAAAGATCGGCCACCTGCGGAATTCACCAATCATTCGATGGCTCTGGGGCTGCACGTCGTAGCCTATAAACGATCCAAAACATCCCTTTGAATTACCCTGATTCTAAATCTGTAGTCGTAGCCTTCCCTTCGCAATCACGCGGAGGGTGCGAGGAATACGCCCTGAATATTGCAAAAGCACTGCACAACCTTGGCTACAAAGTCCATACAATGTTTCCACCCGCCGAAGGAACCGCGACGCTTCGGGCTTCCTTCTCCGAATTTGAAGCTTCTTTCAACCCACTGATATTGCGTTATTGGCAGCCTGGACGCTTCAGGCGCATTCGCCTGGCCTGGGATATTCTCAGAATAGCCCTCTTGATCCTGCGCAAACGCCCAAAAGCCGTACACATTAGCTTGCCCTGGCCAAACACCGCCACGGAACTACTGTTGGCCTGCGCCCTGTTGGGTGTACGTACCGTCGTTGTTTTTCAGTTAGTTGGGGAAGAGTTTCACTTGTCTGCCAGCATGGTCAGAAAGTACCTGTGGGCAAAGGCACGTAATCCGAAATGGGTGGCCGTTTCGGAAAATAACCGGAAAATTTTGTGTGATGTCTTTACGCTTCCGACTTCCGAAATTCACCTGATCCCCAATGGCGTCGCATTGGCTCCTTCAAATGAGTTTGCTCAGGCGGAAATAGCAGAACTGGTAGACAGGAAAAGCGTTATTCTAACCGTCGCCAGGCTCTCATTCCAGAAAGGGATCGACCTCTTACTTCGGGCCTTCGCTGCTGTTGCACCGGACTTTCCTAACCACCAATTGTTCTTGATCGGCGATGGCGAACTGATAGAGGAACTGAGAAGTCTGGCCGCTGAGTTGGCCATTTCTGACCGGGTTTTGTTTCTAGGACGTCGGTCGGACGTGCACGATTGGCTCCGGGTAGCGGATCTTTTCGTACTGCCCAGCCGCTCGGAAGGTCTGTCGTTCGCCCTTTTGGAAGCGATGGCGGCGGGGGTACCCATTCTGGCTTCCAATGCTAGCAGCATTCCTGACCTAATTAAAGATGGGCAGGGAGGGGTACTTTTTGAGAAAGAAAACGTCGAGAGTCTAAATAAAAAACTATTTTGGGTTTTGAGCAACCCGAAAAATATGCGAGAAATGGCTACAAATTCTTGGCGAAAGGCACAGGGATTTTCGCAGGAAAACATGATTGAAAAGACTTTACAGTTACTGTCTGTCGAATCTATTCAGGAAGCTGCCCCTCGGTTATGAAAATACTCCTGCTTCGTGATCGTTTTTCCCACATGGGCCAGCACAGCGGCTACGACCAGTTGAGCGACGCGTTATTAAAGGCTGATGCTCACGAGTACAGTTCCATCTGGCGACCCTCTAAACCTAGCTCATCTCGTTTCCTTGGGAAAATCAGGAACCGCTATCGTGATAATATACACGCGACGACTTTTTACAATCTGTCAAGTTTACAGCATGAGCTTGCCGCAGCATGGGAGACATATAGAAAGCCAAAGGAAGTCATTCATATTTTGTACCTGGAAGATACACTGGGATTTCTACCTAAACTCCGCCAACAGTTTTTCAAAAAAACAAAATTGGTAGCTACGGCTCACCAACCGCCCTCCTGGTGGAAAATCAACCGCCTAGAACCCCACTGGCTAGATGCGCTGGATGCGCTTATAGTCCTCGACTCTGCTTCCAAGGAGTTTATGACCAAGTACCTGGCGGCAGAAAAAATACACATAATACCCCATGGCGTGGACACTCGTTTTTTCAGTCCGCAACCAGACGTCGTGGTGTCCGAACCCATAAGGTGCCTGTTCGTAGGCCAGTGGCTCCGTGACTTTGGTGCCTTCGAGCGTATTGTGGACCAACTGTCTGAGACTAAACCCAAAATTCAGTTCGACATGGTTTATATGCGCAATGCTACTGATGTTCAAAATCCACGCATGATGCGCCTGGCTCGAAATCCTAACGTTCATTTCCACACAAAGTTGACCGACAACCAGTTGCTAAAATGCTATCGCAAAGCTTCCCTCCTTGTCCTACCCCTATTGGACAGCACGGCCAACAACGCTATTCTGGAAGCAATGGCGACGGGAACTCCGATTCTCACCTCGGCGGTAGGCGGAGTCCCCGACTATCTGCCCCAGAACCATAAAATGTATATCAGGCAAGGCAAGCAGGGGCTATGCACGGAAGCCCTGCACTATCTGAAAAGCTACCCCGCTGAAAAAAATATAATCGGAAAAGTACTGAGGGAGAAAGCCGAACGAGAGTTCGACTGGGCCGTCATTGCTAATCGAACTGCCGATTTGTATCGAAAAGTAACACTTGAAATATGAATATCCTGTTGGCAATCCCTTCTCTGGCTATCGGCGGGGCAGAAGTTTTTGTGGTCAGGCTGGCTAATGCCTTATCTCAGCGTGGACATAAGGTTTTCTTACTTCGCTTGAGATCAATACGTCCCTCTTCGTCCATCGAAGAAAGAGTTTTCAAGCAGGTGAAGGTAGTTGCGTTGAAAGATCAGCTTTCTCCGCTGCAGTCTGTATGGTGGAAGCTGCTTTACGTTACTACACAATGGAATCCTGGACTACATCGAAGAGTGATTTTTCTACGAAAAAAAGTTAGTGCAAAAGTCCTCGTGAATTTTCTTGAAAAATTTTGTCTGGAAGAAAATATCGATGTCATCAATTCGCACCTTCAGGCTGCCGATTGGGCGGTAGCGCAATACTTTCTAAAAAAACCTCGATCGCAGAGATTTGTGATATCAATGCATGGGTGCTACAATCAGGCAAAATATTTGGTGGGGACTGCTGGCACTGCACAAATCTCCAGCACTGACAGAGTAATGGAAGCAGCAAATCGCATTGTATTGCTCACTCCGAAAAACAAGCGGCCTTTGCAAACTTTTGTCCTGAAAAGCACCCCTGTGTACATCCCATTGGGGTTTGAAAAGCCATCTGCCAGTAAATCGGTATCCTTGTGCTACTCTTCGTCATTTCCAATCACTTTTGGCCTTGTGTCGAGAGCCGTTGCCCGCAAAGGGTGGGAAGAAGCCATTCTAGCCGCTGGCTTGCTGCACGATGAAGATATAGATTGTCGGTTGATTTTGGTTGGGGACGGTGAGTGTTTACCTTCCCTAATAAATATGTACGATCACTTGTCCTACATTGAATTTGTCGGAGCCACGGCCCGTGTGCTGGATTGGGTTCAAAAGTTCGATGTCGGCCTTTTTCCCTCTTACATAGAAAGCGAAAGCTACCCTAATACCGTCATCGAATATCTGGCTTGCGGCAAGCCCGTCATCGGAACGGACATCGGCGAGGTCAAAAACATGATGAGCGACCCGGACGGACGACTGGCAGGTAAGCTTCTACATTACTCGCCAGCAGGTACATCGGTCGAGGAATTGGCCAATTGCATGAGGCAGTACGCAGAAAATTCCGATTTGCTGGCAGCGCACGGATCGGTAGCTGATGCAGCCTTTGAGAAGTTCGACATGAACCGTTGCCTTGACGCCTACGAAGCAGTTTATCGATGAGTTTGGAGAGAAAAAAAATACTCTTCCTGTCGCCGCGCCCTAATTTGGGAGGAGCCTCACAGGTGCTGCTGAACTTGCTGGATTCGACCAAAGGAGCAAATGCTTTTGAGGCTTCTTTCCTTTTCGAAGAGACAGGTGTAGCACTCCCGGAGTACCAACAATACGGAATCGCTCATATCTTTCCACTCGAAAGAAACTACCTGCTTCGAAAGGTGGCGAAAAAACTGTCGGTACGACTTTACGATGTTGCTAAGCACTGGTACGCGCGCTGGGTCATCAAAACCCAATCTCCCCAGATAATCTATATCAATTCTCTCGTTTCCAGCCCATCAGTACGAACTGCTCTGCGCTCCTCGGCCCACATAACTCTTCACGCGCACGAGATGGATTTCCTGGTGGTCTTTAAATTGCCCGATGCCTGGATTCGCAAGACCCTTGAACGCGTCGATCGATTAATAGTTTGCTCGACTGCGGTAGCTACGTTTTATGAGAATACCTTCGAAGTACTACCAACAAAAATCTCGGTAATTCACGGACCAGTCAGTAGCAGGCGATTGCACAAAGGGATGAAAGCCTCCCCTCCTATCCCAAAGCGCGACAAAGGTGCTATCGTGCTTGGTACAGTAGCCAATCTATCCTTTCTTAAAGCTCCTGACGTAATTATCGAAGCTTTATTCATTCTGATCAACCAATTTACCGGAACGAAGGAAGTAAAGCTCCAATGGCTGGGTGCGCCAGCTAAACCCAACCCACATCTTTCATCACTTTTAGCATTGGTAAAAAAACGCGGACTTGAAGATTATATTAGTTTCCTGCCAGCCACCGACAAAACGGATTTATTCTATTCTCAGATTGACATATTTGTGCTCCCCTCGCGTATGGAAGCCTTCCCTCTTTCAATAATGGAAGCCATGCTCTTTGAAAAGCCTGTCGTAGCGATGGACGTAGGAGGCGTGCGGGAGGTAGTGGATACCGAAACAGGCTACCTCGTCAAAGATCGCACCCCCGAAGGCCTCGCCAAGGGGATTTTATATTTTCTGGAAAATGAAGATCGGCGAAACCGGGCCGGGCAGGCAGGCAGGAAACGCGTACTGGAGAAATTCGAGAGCAGCGTACAGGCTCCCAAATGGCTGGATATTCTGGAAAATACATGAAAATTGCCTTCGTCGTCTCCTTCTTTGACTTCCGTAACGACGTGCGGCGGGTGATCGCCGAGG
>NZ_JBGSXF010000116.1:0-3267 GCF_041751555.1 Persicitalea sp.
CCTCGGCGATCACCCGCCGCACGTCGTTACGGAAGTCAAAGAAGGAGACGACGAAGGCAATTTTCATGTATTTTCCAGAATATCCAGCCATTTGGGAGCCTGTACGCTGCTCTCGAATTTCTCCAGTACGCGTTTCCTGCCGTTGATTCCTGCCTGACGGCGGCGCTTCTCGCTATTGATCAAACAAAGAATTCCCTCAGCCAGCCCCTCGGGCGTACGGTCTTTGACAAGATAACCCGTTTCGGAGTCAACCACCTCCCTAACCCCAGCTACGTCCATCGCTACTACGGGTTTTTGGGCTAGTAGTGCTTCCAGTACCACCAGAGGGAAGGCTTCCATACGGGAGGGGAGGGCAAATATATCCAGTTCGGCGTAGAAGTCGGCTACGTCGGCCTTATGAGGTAGCAACCGAAAACAGTTGGACAGGTCGTGACGCACGATACTTTTTTGCAGCGCCCGGTAGTATGGTTGGCTTTTGAGTAGTTCGGGCTTTCCGCCCAGCCACAGGAAAACCAATTGTTGCTCCGGTAGCTTTTCGCGCAGGATGAGACAGGCGCGCAGGAACGTATCTACACCCTTGCGGTAAATGACCGAGCCAACCGAACCAACCAGTATAGTGTCCGGCTTGATACCTAATCGCTCTCGCAGATTCGGCCCCGGAAGACGGCTGAGCCGCATGTCGCTGACGGTTTCGTGGATCAACCGGATTTTGCTCTCTTCCACACCGAACACATCGCAATAAAACTCCGAAACTGCCACCGCCGGGCTGACCACCGTGTATGCGCGTAGCATCAACTCCTCGATCCAACTGCCGCGCATTCGCTGCGTCACTACGAAGCCCATTTCGTGTGGGTGGACGACCATTTTTTTGCCTGACCGCAGGGCAGCCTGGCTGAACTCATGCTCATTTACCGTATTGATGTAAAGCAAGTCCGGGTCGAGCTTTTTTATCAAATAATGGCCGTAGCGCCTTTTCAAAGCCACGAAAAAAGACATGAAAAATCGCCTGAACAGCCGCCTGATAAAGCGGGTGTCGTCCAGCGGGAAGGTGTGGAGATGTCCGTACCGCGCGAAATCGGTATGTAGGTCGCCGCGCTGGGAAGTCAGGATGTGAAACTCAATGGAATGAGGACGCAAAGCGGAGAGCAAATTGAGAATCACTTGGGAGTCGCCGCCGCTGCCTGTGTGTGGTAGGATGATTATAATTCTTTTGGCTGGTACCTCGTGCATAGTTTAGCTGGTTAGCAATTCCCTCCAAGTACGATCAAATACCTCTGGTGCAAAACTACGGTACGCCTCCGTCTGAGCAGCTTCGCCCAACTTGGGTAGTACTTCTGGATGATCAACCAAATACCGCAACCGTGTGACGATGGCCTGCACTATAAGGTTTGCGTCTTCGCTATTTTCAACCAAAAAGCCATTTTTTCCATCCTGCACGTGATGGCTGATCCCTCCTACATCGGTCGATACAGGTACTGCGCCGTGGGCCATTCCCTCGGCCAGCACTAGCGGAAACCCTTCCCGGCGGGAGGCAATCAGGATCACATGATGCTCCTGATAAATTCTTGCCAGCGCCTCTGAATCGGTGAGCTCACCCATGAAGTGCAAATTTGATCGCGTGGCGTAAGCCGTAGCCCTTTCCAAGTCTGGCCCTACAAAGGTAAACTTTACGGGCTCATCGCGAAGGGCGTGGGCCACGCGCGCAATCAGACCAATCCGCTTCTCAGGGCTGTTCCTGCCTACGAAAAGTACCTTCAGCGGTGGGAGGCTATAATCCTTTTGGGCCAAATCCCAATAAGGGTAGTTCAGCTTGTTATGAACGACAAGTATATTGTTGAGGGCATCATCCGGTACGCCCTCTGCCTGGTACAGGTTCGCGTAGTCTTGCTTCGTTTTACCATTTATTACTACCCGAGTTGCCAGCCGACCGACATAAGGCAGGCTTGCCCGCTCGACGGGGTAGTCAGATTCCGGGACGAAGGAATGTGTGAGATCCACGATCTTAATCGATTCGTGCAAGTATGGGATCAATTCGTACACAAAAGTAGCGTTGGCCCCGAAGACCGTCGGGTTGTTCGACCGATTGATAATCCGGGCAATCGTCTTCACTAAAAAATGACGAAATCTGGAGCGGTCGAGCGCGGCAAGCTCGAAGCAATGCCCCATAGATTGGAAGTGATTTTTAAAAGTAGTCGACCGGGATGTTTTTGTAAAAAAAATGACCACTTCCTCTTTCCCTCTTTCGGTACTCACGCTTCCCAGAATGTCGGCGTGTACCTGCTCGGAGCCACCCGTCTGGTAAAAAGGAAAGAAGCAGAACAGACGAGTGTGTATGGATATTTTTCTCAACGCCGTATACGTAGAAAACAAGCGAGGCAAGAGGGAAAAGTGGTATAGGAGCAGTCTTAACTTTCGCATAAATTTATTTCCATCGTCAGAAGCGGAGCAGGGAATCCAGTTTCCGCCGAAATCGCCCGTACAGGCGGAGCAGGGGAGAAGTCCGGGAAGTCAGGATGCGCTTCCGAACCAAAGATACCTGTTCTGCCGACAGCGTCCGAGTCTGTTTATTCCATTCCAATAGATTGCCCAGAGCTGCCCTTATTTTCTGCTGTTGTATTCGCTCGGTGTCGTCGTCCCGCCGAATACTTTGCAGCGGGTCATCAGAATAAGAAGCCAGGGGCGTGTTGAGATAACCAAACGGCGCATAGGCCGCCACACGAAGCCAAAGTGCGTAATCTTCCACCGCCCGCAGGTCGGCTGCTTCGGGAAATCCCCCGGCCAAAGCCACGAGATCACGATGCACAAGCGCAGTACTACAAACCACGTAGTTGACATTCACTAGCTTTTCGAAGGGCAGGCGATCGTCAATGTTAGCTTTCGCAATCCGCTCCGGCTTGTGAAATATCTCGGTCGCCTTGCTCGCTACGTGTCGATCAGCGTTAGTGCAAACGGCCCTGAGATTTTTTTTGATCGCATATTCCAACTGCCGGGATAGTTTTTCGGGATACCAGCTATCGTCACTGTCCAGGAAAGCCAGCCACTTGCCCTGGCTGAGGCCGATGCCCCTGTTTCGGGGTTTGGCCGGGCCGCCCGACGCCTCGCCGGATATCCATTTGACCCGAGCATCAGCAAAACCGTTTACAACCGAACGCGAATGGTCGGTCGAGCCATCGTCGCAGACGAGTACTTCCAGCACGGGGTAGGTCTGATTCAAAGTACTTTGAATGGCTACCGCCAGGCTGTCGGCGCGGTTCCAGGTGGGGATGA
>NZ_JBGSXF010000117.1:0-1956 GCF_041751555.1 Persicitalea sp.
CGGCAAAGTTTCGATTCTGGGTGTTGACTCCCTCAGACTTATACACCTTCACGCCCGCTACACTGGAATTGACCAAAGTACTCGAAGGCGAAGACTTCACCGCCTTCGATACGGCTGGTAATGATAAAGCCATCGTTGGTACTTCCGAAGGCTATCTGGAATGGAGTCCCGCTACGAAAGAGGCCGCCAAGAAAACGAAACTACCCGCTACCGATATTACTGCCGTGAAAGTACTGGGCGACAAAACCTGGTTCGGTACTTCGCAGGGAGCCTTCGCAGTAAATGCCGACGGCAAAATAGACTACTACTACGGCGAGCGCTGGCTGCCGGGCAACGAGGTCGTGGACATCGCAGAGGGACCGGAGAAGTCCATTTTGATCCTGACCAATTCGGGATTAGGTGAGATAAAGTTCAAGTCGATGACCCTACACGATAAAGCCATGTTCTACGACAAGCAAGTCCGGGCGCGGCACATTCGCAACGGCTTCAACGCTACGATTACCCGCATGGAAAAGGGCGACCTAAGTACAGGCTATCTGGGTGATTCGGACAACGACGGACTGTGGACTTCGATGTACCTGGCCGGGGAGATTTTCCGGTACAGTGTGACGAAAGAACCCGAAGCACTGCAAAACTGCCGCGAGTCGCTGGATGCCATGGAAAGGCTTTACACCATCAATCCGGTGGCGGGTTTTCCGTCGCGCTCATTCGAACGGCGGGGGTACATCGACCAACTTTCCGACCCTGACCGCTGGCAGCATTCCGACAACCCCGAGTGGGATTGGAAGGCCACTACGAGCAGTGATGAGGCCATTGGCCACATTTTTGCCTTTGGCGCGATGGCCGAACTCATCGATGATCCGAATTTGAAGCAGCGCTCCATCGCCCTGATCGACACGCTGATGAGCCATATTCTCGACCACGATCTGTATCTGATCGACTACGACGGCAAACCGACGCAATGGGGCAAGTGGAACCCGGCTTACGTCAACGGCTTTCCGACCAACGTCGGCGACCGCAAGCTGAACTCGTCAAATATCACGGCCATGCTGCAAACGGCCTACCATTTTACCAGAAAAGAGAAGTACAAAACCAAAGCGCTTGAACTCCTGCAACAGGAGGGCTATCTGGAAAACCTGATGCGTCCAATGGCGGAAATAGGGCAGGCCCCTGACTCGGCGGGGGTACTTGCCGCCAACTTATCCGAAGGCTGGAACCACTCCGACGACGAGATGTACTTCGTGGGATACTGGGGCCTGTACCGCTACGCCTTTAACGACACGCTGCGCGCCAAGTACAAAGAGGCGATCCTCGACCACTGGCAAGCGGAACGCCCCGAGAAAGAGGGCGCGTGGAATATATTCACAGCCCTGACGGGAACGCCGAATTTCGATTTACCCGAGACGATCTGGTACTTGAAGGAGTACCCGCTCGACATGATTAACTGGGAGGTAAAGAACAGCCACCGCCAGGACATTAAAATCATCGACCCCAACTTTCGCGGCCAAACTACCGCCGAAGTACTGCCGCCCGACGAGCGGCCCATCCGACGGCACAATGCCAACACTTTCCAACTAGACAGCAGCGGCAATGGTACTTCCGAGCACAGCGCGGGGGATATTTGGCTACTGCCTTACTGGATGGGGCGGTGGCTGGGGGTGATTAGTGCGCCGAAGGAATAAAAATCATCGCCCAAAATTCTCCCGCATCCCAGCAGGAATCTGCCGATAAAGGCAATCTACTATTTTCTCGAATTCGGCGGGCGGCGCATTATGATCAAAAGTCGGGGAAATGTAGGTCGAGTCGGCAGTAGCAATGGTCAGCGTGGCGGCAAGGGCGGCATCCACCTGATGTTTCTTGCTCAGGACGGGTACTTCGTTCAAGCTTTTGAGGGGTAGTTCCCGAACTTGCTCCTGCAGCTTTTTCCAAACCTTCTCGTCGGTCTTCGCAACTGTC